>CAXMOE010000090.1:0-11055 GCA_964194835.1 uncultured Flavobacteriaceae bacterium
ATGACAGACTCTTCATTTTGGCCATTGATGATGCCCAACCGGAAAAAAATACAATGGTTGTAATGGATGCCAAGGCCAACGAATTGCTTCATGAGATAGATTTAGGAATCGATGTGCAAAAAATTACCAAGAACAGTTCCGGAAACGTAGTCGTTAGTTATGAAGAGCTTCATCATGTGATAAGTAGTACTACAATAGCGACAATAAACACCGAGGTATATAATCAGGAAACCGCACCAAATTTTGGAAATTCCGAATCGGCCTTTTTTGATAAAAACGGAAATCTATATTATCAAAGACCCTCAGAGACAGCCAGTAGTTATGAAAACATCCCAGCTATTTATGATTTTAACACGAATACTACCTATTTATATTTATACGAAAACTTTTTAAACACTGACCAGTTACAAACCGAGTTTGCGATTGGAGAAACCAGCATGGTTTCCTATGATGCTAAAAACAACCTGATATTGATTGGATACAGCAAGTTGGGCAACATTAATTTTGGGGGACTTCTACGTATAAAACTTGGGCCAGAACCAAAATATTTGGATAATATTGATTTAGAAGGAGTCCCGTATGCTGTTTTTGTGAAATAGAAATAAATCCTATTTAATAAGACTTTATTAGTTGGTATTTGCTAATTATAATATTTACTGTTCCAAATTGCAGGATTAAAGTTTTTGCCCATTGCAAATCCATAGAATATAACCACTGCGGCTATAGATTTGAACATAAAGAAGAAGATAATCATAAATTCAGCAATTGAATTGGTCTTGGAAAATAATCCTTGGGGAACCAATATCGTAACAAGATAGCTGATAAATAAAACCAAAAAAGTGAGATTTACTATGTTCCGAAATGGCCACATTAATATCTTCCTCAACGGATGAAGATCATTGCCCCATTTATGAATAAGATAAAAGTAACTATTGCCAATAGGGGCAAACAACAAGGGATCATCTTGATTCTTTAACTTGAACAATTTCGAGGGGGCTATGATCTTAAAACCGGTGATTTCCAAATCATGGGCTTTTTCCAACTGTTTAATCTTGGAAATAGCTTCATTGGGAATGTCGCCTTTAAAATATTTGGAACTTAAAAAACGAAGTCTATAATCTATACAGATTTCTTTAATTTGATCAAGGTGGTAGATGTTATCCGTCTCCAATAAATCAAAATCAAATCTATTATTTAAACTTCCTTCTTTTTCTGCAATGTTCCTTTCAATACGTGCATCGTTTTCCCTGTCCTTTTTTAAGAATTCATAAACTTCTTCAAGAATATTTCCAGAACCACAATGACTTTCCTTAGCTTCAAAAAGTTTTTCTTCAATATTCGTTGGTTTGAATAACATATCCTGTTTTTCTGCAATTCATTCAAAATTAAGGAATTAGGGTTTAACTATATTTTTAATAGAATCGCTTAATTGTTAATTATTTGTTAAATAATATCAACTATAGGTTCACTTACTTCACTTTGCCCCTTTAAATTGTATATTGTCGATAGAATACTACCGTTCATCGGTATTTTAAGATATCCCAAATTTGAACCTATGAAAAGCTTACCGGCCTTACTGACCTGTTTTTTCTTTTTTGCCACGTTTTTTTCTTTCGCACAGTCCGGTAATTTTAACCGTGAAAGAATGAATCCGGACAATTCCATTATTAGAAATACGGAAGATTCAGGAATCCATAATACTCTTTTGGCAGCAATTAGGGGGGCTGATATGGATAAAATTTTAGATGAGGATGGTCCCTTTACAGTGTTTGCTCCTTCGGATGTGGCTTTTCAAAAATTACCTCAGGGTAAATTAACTTCATTATTAAGTCCTGCAAACAAAAAAGAGTTGTACGCTGTGTTAACCTATCATATTGTAGCTGGGAATTTAAGCGCCTCTAAAATATTAAGAGCAATGGTAAAGGGAAATGGAACAGCCACATTTACAACCATTCAAGGAGATAAGTTAAAGGCAAGCATGAGAGGTATCGACATTGTTTTAACGGACAATTTTGGAAACACGGCCAAAATAATCAACGCTGATTCAAATCAATGCAATGGCGTTATCCATGAGATTGATAGTGTGATAATGCCAAAAAAGATATAGTTCTTAACGTAATTCTGCTCCAAGTTCTTTTTCTAAACGCTGCTGAAGCTTGTTCATGATTTTATCAATCTGCTTGTCGGTCAAGGTTTTCTTTTCGTCCTGTAAAATAAAGCTTACTGCATACGATTTCTTACCATCAGGGAGATTTTTTCCGGTATAAACATCAAAAAGGTTGATGTTTTTTAGCAATTTTTTTTCTGTTTGTAAAGCAATATCATGAACTTCCTGAAAGGCAACAGTGTTGTCCAACAACAAGGCAAAATCCCTTCTTACCTCTGGATATTTTGGAATATCCTTAAATACAATCCCATTTTGGGCAGCCGTTTCCAAGATGTTATCCCAGCTAAAATCTGCAAACAAAACCTCTTGTTTTATGTCAAATCCATTTAAGATCGATTTTTTGACCACACCAATTTCAACCAGCTGTTTTTTGTCAAAATTAATAGCCAATCCTTCGGAAAAGATGTCGCCTTTAACAGAACCCGATTGTATTTTTGTGATTCCTAAACGTTGTAGCACATTTTCTACGGTCGATTTTAGGAAATAAAAATCCGACTTTTTAGAGGGAGTAGTCCAGCTTTCCCTATTTCGGTTCCCAGTTACTAAAAGGCTTAAGTGCTTATTTTCTGTCCTCTGAGATTTGAATTGATGATAGGTCTTTCCAAATTCAAAAAACTTTAAATTCTGCTTTTTTCTGTTGATGTTATATGAAATGGCTTCCAATCCAGAAAACAACATGTTCTGCCTCATTATGGACAAATCTGTGCTTAAAGGGTTTAACATTTTAACGGAATGTTCTTCTTTGAAACTATTTGAAAGATTGGAATGATCAGGAGTTGTTAAACTATTGGTCATAATTTCGAAAAATCCAAGTGATGCCAATAAATCACCCGTTACATTTTGCATTTTGTAATCTTCGAACTTGGATGTTGGCGCAATTGAAGCGTTTAATTTCTCTTTAAAAGCGATATTATTGTACCCATATATCCTCAAAATTTCTTCAATAACGTCCACTTCACGTTGTACGTCAACTCGATAAAATGGAATCGTGAGACCCAAACCAGACTCGGACACATTATTTACCTTAATTTCCAATGAAGCCAATATTGATTTTATCGTATCCTGTGGAATTTTTTCACCTATAAGGTTGCTTATTTTATCAAAGGTCAAAAATACCTGATAGTCGTCTTTCTTCTTTGGATATAAATCAATAGTATCAGATGTAATGTCACCACTGGCTATTTCCTTGATAAGTAGTGCAGCCCTTTGCAAACCGTATTCTACTTTATCGATATCTATTCCGCGTTCAAATCGAAATGAGGCATCTGTATTTAGCCCATGACGTTTAGCACTCTTGCGAATGCTAATAGGATCAAAATAAGCACTTTCCCAAAAAATTGAAGTTGTATTTTCTGTTACACCAGATTCGATCCCACCAAAAACACCAGCTATGCACAACGGTTTTTCAGCATCACATATCATTAAATCTTCTTCATGTAGTTCCCGTTCAACACCATCGAGCGTAGTAAATTTTGTACCTGTGGGCAGGTTCTTTACAATAATCTTATTTCCCTTGACCTTGGCTGCATCAAAGGCATGCAAAGGCTGTCCAAGTTCATGCAGTACATAATTGGTGGTATCAACTATATTATTTATTGGTTTTAAACCTATGGCTGTTAGTCTGTTTTTTAACCAGGTGGGGGAAGGTTGCACAATAAGGTTGCTTATAGCTACTCCACAATAACGAGCAGCCAGCTCGTTATTTTCTACTTCGACATCTATTTTTAAAGATCTGTTCTCAACACTAAAATTACTGTTTGAAGGAGTAATCAACTCAATATGGATATCCTGTTGTTTTAGTCCAGCTTTTAAGTCCCTTGCTACACCATAATGGCTCATGGCATCAGCTCTATTTGGCGTGAGGCCTATCTCAAAGACTTCATCATTTTCTATTTCAAAAATTGTTGCACAAGGGGTTCCTGGCTTAAGTTTATTGCTAAGGATCATAATTCCGTCGTGGCCGGTTCCTAGTCCAAGCTCATCTTCGGCGCAAATCATCCCATAACTTTCCTCTCCACGGATTTTTCCTTTTTTAATGGTCCAGGCCTCTCCTTCTTGCGTGTAAAGAGTGGTTCCTATAGTAGCCACCGGAACTTTTTGTCCCTTCTCCACATTAGGCGCCCCACAAACGATTTGTAATGGCTCATCCTCACCAATATCAACAGTGGTCAGTTTTAGTTTATCCGCATTAGGATGTTTTTTACAGCTGAGAACATGTCCTACTATAACTCCTTTTAGTCCACCTATGACAGATTCGTAAGGGGTTATGCCCTCAACTTCCAAGCCTAAATCGGTCAAAAGTTCTGCAGTCTTTTGGGAACTCCATTCGATATTAACGAACTGTTTCAACCAGTTATAAGAAATCTTCATTGGCTAGCCTTAAAGTTTGCAAAGGTAAAACAATGCCATAAGACATTCAACAGGTATTCAATTGATTTGTGTTTATTTTTAATTGTAAGTTTTTAGTTGTTATTTCGATGTACTAAAGAAATAAGTTAAATATGGCAAAGTTTGGAATTGGAGTACTATTGTGTATTATAGTCTTTTCTTGCAATAAAACTAAGGATCCCTTACTTAAGGAGGGGGTTTGGTTGGCTCAATTGGAAGTTCAGGACAAGGAAATGTTGCCATTTAATTTTAATTTATATAAAACAGAGGGAGCAAATTATACGATTGATGTGTATAATGCAGAGGAGGTGGTTAAGATTGAAGAGATAGAGCTCAAAAACGATTCCATAAGAAATAAAATGCCGGTTTTTGAAGGTTATATAGAGGGAATCTTTACCGATACCTCAATTACAGGATTCTTTGTCAAGGAGAGTTTGGACCGAGTGGTGCCATTTAAAGCTACTTTTGGTGAAAAAGAGCGATTTAGGCCTGGTAACCCAGCTACTTCAAATATATCTGGGATATGGGAAACGGAGTTTAGTCCAAATACACCGGACAGCTATATGGCCAAGGGAATATTCACACAAAATGGGAGTAAGATAAAAGGTACGTTTAGAACTACTACTGGTGATTATCGCTACTTGGAAGGTTTGGTAATCGGAGATTCTATTAAGCTTTCAACGTTCGATGGTGCTCACGCATTTTTATTTACAGCAAAAATTACTGATAGCACTCTTAACGGATTTTTTTACTCCGGGAACCACTTTAAGGAGCCGTTTGTAGGTAACCGTAACGAAGGCTTTGAACTTCCCCATGAAGATTCTCTTACTTTTCTAAAAGAAGGTTACGATAAATTGGCGTTTTCTTTTCCGGATGCAAATGGGAATATGGTTTCCTTGGATCAAAAAAGGTTTAACAATAAAGTGGTAATTGTTCAGATTATGGGAACCTGGTGTCCCAATTGTTTAGATGAAACCAAATTTCTGGTAAATTATTTAAAAGAAAATAATAACACAGACCTAGAAGTGGTAGCACTGGCTTTTGAATATGCCAAAACATCGGATAAAGCATTTGAAGGAATCAATAGATTAAAAGAACGGATTGGCACACAATATCCGATATTATTGGCCCAGTATGGCTCCTCGAATAAGGGTAGGGCTCAAGAAAAATTACCGATGCTAAACCATATCCTATCGTATCCTACCACTATTTTTATTGATAAAAAATCGAATGTAAGAAAAATACATACTGGGTTTAACGGACCGGCAACAGGCGAAAAATATATTTTATTTAAAAAGGAATTTGACGATTTTGTCCAAAGTCTTTTGAATGAATAGGAATCATTTTGAAGGTACTAAAAAGTAAATTCAGTGACCAATTCGGAAATTGACTAAATGATGGTGGATTTTCCCAAGCCAATGTTTTCATCATTAATGCTTAAATTATCGTCAATATCCACGATATTATTCACAATAAAATCCCCAACATGATTGGTGCCATATTTACTTTTGGCATTCAAATCCTGGGTGACCACATCTTTTTTTAGAGATCTGTCCACTGCTGCACGTAAGGCATTTGCTTCTTCCTCTAGGCCAAAATGGTCCAAAAGCATCCCTGCAGATAGAATAGAGGCAATAGGGTTGGCAATATCCTTATCTTTTGCCTGTGGATAAGAGCCATGAATGGGTTCAAAAAGAGCATTACCGTCACCAATGGAAGCTGAGGGCAATAACCCAATCGAACCGCCAATGACACTTCCTTCATCAGAAATAATATCGCCGAACATGTTTTCGGTCAAAATCACGTCAAACTGACTTGGATTTAAAATAATCTGCATAGCAGCATTGTCCACAAATAAAAATTCTAAAGCAATTTCTGGATAACTTTCCCCAATTTTGGTAACCACTCTTCGCCATAATCTGGAAGACTCCAATACATTGGCCTTATCAACCAATGTCAATTTCTTTCTTCTGGCTTTTGCAGCTTTAAATGCAAGGTGGGCAATTCGACTAATTTCTTTTTCAGAATATTCACAAAGGTCGGAAGCAACAGTTCCATCCTCACTTAATTTTTTCTCACCAAAATAGATACCTCCTGTAAGTTCTCTATAAATAGTAAAATCCGTTCCGGTTATTATATGTTCTTTTAAGGGTGAATTCTTAATAAGGGTAGGGAAGACCTTCACAGGTCTTATATTGGTATATAGTCCCAGTTCTTTACGCAATTTTAATAATCCTTGTTCTGGACGAACTTTGGCATTGGGGTCATTGTCATATTTGGGAGCACCAATTGCGCCGAACAAAACGGCATCGGAATCCTTGCACAATTGTAGAGTGTCATCCGGTAACGGATTTCCTGTTTTATCAATGGCGATAGCACCTACCGATGCTTCCGTATAGATAAAATGATGGTTGAAAGTTTCTTCAATAGCCTGTAAACATTTTACCGACTGCGCCAATACTTCCGGTCCGATTCCATCACCTGGCAAAAGAGCAATTTTTAAATTCATTTAGGCGACGCTTTCAATATTAACCTTGCTTACTTCTATGATTTTATGAATATCTTCATCAATTATTTCCTTTTTACGATCCGCAAAATTTAGAAATTCGAGATAAACAATGTCCAACTGTAGTTTCGTTAGTTCATACCCCACTTTTTTGCCCTATAGGCCAATGCGGCCCTGCCACTTCGAGCGGTAAGTACAATAGAGGATTCGTTAACACCTACTTCTTCTGGATCCATAATTTCGTAGGTTTCCCTATTTTTTATAACCCCATCTTGATGAATACCTGAACTGTGCGCAAAAGCGTTGGAACCCACAATAGCCTTGTTGGGTTGAACAGGCATTCCCATTTTTTGTGATACCATTTGGCTGGTATCATACAATAACTTACTATTGATATTGGTGTCCAAATTAAGGTATGGGTGTTGCTTTAAAATCATAACGACTTCTTCCAAAGAAGTATTCCCTGCACGCTCCCCGATACCGTTTATTGTGCATTCTATTTGTCTGGCTCCATGCATCACACCTGCAATTGAATTTGCAGTGGCAAGCCCCAAATCATTATGGCAGTGACAGGAAAGCACGGCTTTGTGTATGCCCTTGACATTTTCGTGTAAATAGTTCATTTTGGCTCCATATTCCTCCGGCAAACAATAGCCTGTAGTATCAGGAATATTTAAAACTGTAGCACCAGCTTTGATGACTGCTTCACAGATTTGTGCTAAAAATATATTATCTGTTCTACCTGCATCTTCGGCATAAAATTCCACGTCCTCAACAAATGTTTTGGCGTATTTCACCGCTTCTACAGCCCTTTCGATTATATCTTCCCTTGTAGAATTGAACTTATGTAAAATATGCGAGTCGGAAGTGCCGATACCAGTATGAATTCGTGGTTTTTTAGCATATTTCAATGATTCTGCAGCTACTTCGATATCCTTTTTTACCGCACGTGTCAAGCCACATACGGTAGCATTCTTAACCAATTTTGCAATCTCACTTACCGAGTTAAAATCCCCGGGACTGGAAATTGGAAAGCCTGCCTCAATGATATCTACTCCTAGATGGTCCAAACGTTCTGCGATAATTAGTTTCTCATCTGCATCAAGTTTACAGCCGGGTACTTGCTCTCCATCCCTAAGTGTAGTATCAAAAATCTGTACTATATCTTTACTCATTATATTTACGTAATTTTAGGTAACCTATACGAATATATAGTTAGCATGTTGAACGACCTCAAACAGGAAAAATCATTTACAACGTTAAATAACTTTTCGGAGTGGTTAACTTACTGAATTACAATTATTTAAATTATATTTATTACGATGACAAATGTCCACAAAGATGCTTTGTTTGTATTGGTGAAATCCCTCTCCAAATCAGAAAAACGACAATTTAAACTCTACGTAGGTCGCTTGGGAGTAAACACTGATGCTAAATTTTTGGCCTTGTTCAATTTATTGGACAAGATTAAGGACTATGATGAAAAGATGATTTTAGCAAGCGGGATTGTTAAAAAAACCCAGCTGTCGAACCTTAAAGCACATCTCTATAAACAAATACTTGTGAGTTTACGATTAAATCCAGTAAACCAAAATATACGTGTACAAATACGGGAGCAGTTGGATTTTGCAACGATACTATATCAAAAAGGGCTTTACAAGCAAAGCCTTAAAATTTTGGACAAAGCCAAAGGGATTGCTATTGAAAATGAGGAAAAAAATATTGCCTATGAGATTGTGGAGCTTGAAAAATTAATAGAGACCCAATATATTACGAGAAGTATTCCCGATCGCGCCGATGAATTGGCGCTTCAAGCTAAGAAACTATCAGCCCAAAACGTAATGACCAGTAAACTCTCGAATCTGTCATTACAATTGTACGGAATGATGTTAAAGGTGGGGTATGTTAGAAATGATGATGACTATCAGAACGTAAAAAATTACTTTCAAAAACATCTTCCGGAATATCGGATGGAAGACTTGGGTTTTCGAGAGAAACTATGGCTATATAAGGCGCATTTATGGTATAGTTTTTTGATTCAAGATTTCCTTTCCTGCTACAAATATGCGAGCAAATGGGTGGACTTGTTCTACGAGAACAAAGAAATGATATATTTAAATCCGGTCTTCTATTTGAAAGGGAACCATTATTTGTTAGAATCGTTGTTTTTTGTAAAGTATCCCTCCCAATTTAAGGAGGTTCTTGAAAAAATGGAAGTCATGGTAAGCAGTGAAGATTTCCCCAAAAATGACAATATTACTTCTTTGGCGTTTCTATATATAAATTCCAATAAACTGAACCTTCACTTTTTGGAAGGGACTTTTGAAAAAGGGTTGTATTTGGTAAAGATAATTGAGTATGGCATTGCTAAACATAAGGACCGGATAGACGAACACCATATCATGGTTTTTTATTACAAGATCGCTTGTCTCTATTTTGGTGTGGGCGACAACAAAAATTGCATCCAGTACCTTAAGAAAATCATCAATAATAAAAACTTAAAGATGCGGGAGGATTTAATGTGTTTTGCCCGTGTACTAAGCCTTGTGGCACATTATGAAGCAGGAATGGATTACCATTTAGAAGTACAATTGAAAAGCACCTATAAGTTCTTGTTAAAAATGAACGATTTACATGCCGTACAAAAGGAGATGATTAAATTTTTACGAAGTTTAGGAGATATATACCCCCACGAACTTCGAGCCGAATTCCAAAAATTATACGATCAACTTAAAAAATATGAAAACCACCCTTATGAAAAGCGTGCTTTTCTATATTTGGACATCCTGTCCTGGTTGGAAAGTCATTTACAAAACAAACCAGTGGCAGCGATTATTCGTGAAAAGGCCTTGGCAATCAGCAGATAAATAGTTTGATAGAAAAATAAAAATCCTGTTGCTAATTTAAACACAGGCGTTCCAAATCGTATCATGTGGTGGTTGGGCAACCAGTTGAAGCATTTCATTTTTCACGGGATGCAAAAACTCCAATCTTCTTGCATGTAAGTGTATGCTACCATCCTTATTGCTTCGGTCAGCCCCATATTTTAAGTCACCCTTAATTGAACAACCTATCGCTGTTAATTGGGCTCGTATCTGGTGATGACGACCTGTTTTTAAATCAATCTCCAACAATAAAAAGGTATTCAGTTTTTTAAGAATTCTGTATTCCAGAATGGCTTTCTTACTTTCCGGCACTTCGTTCTTATGGGCATAAGATTTATTCTGTTTTGTATTTCTTTTTAACCAGTGAGTAAGTGTATCACTTTCTTTTTCCGGCCTATTTTTGATAACGGCCCAATAGGTCTTTTTGGCTTTTTTATCTACAAATAGTTTGTTGAGCCGGGGTAGTGCCTTCGAAGTTTTGGCAAAGACTACAATGCCCGAAGTTGGTCGGTCCAATCTATGGGCCACCCCTAAATATACGTTTCCCGGTTTATTATATTTTTTCTTGATATACAGCTTTACTACTTCGCTCAATGGGACATCGCCCGTTTTATCACCTTGTACAATATCACCAGGTCTTTTATTGATGGCAATAAGGTGATTGTCCTCATATAAAATCTGAAGATTATTTGGACTTGATATAATCTTGGATGCCATTAAAAATGTAGTTTTTTATGTTTAACGGCAAGCAGAAGGATAAGAATTACCCCAAGGGTTACAGATACGTCGGCCATGTTGAAAATACCTGTTCTTAATGGTCCGACCTCAATTAAGAAAAAGTCGGTTACAGAACCATAGGCAATCCGATCAATAAGGTTACCAACACCACCCCCGATAACAAATGCAAAAGCAATGATCATCCATTTGTCCATATCGGTTTTACCAAGCATTCGAAAAAGTAATACTAACAAAACCAATACTGGTATTAACTGTAGAAACACAAATTTAAGAATTGGAGGCAAACTTTGTCCAAATCCCAGCATTGCCCCAGTATTTTCAACATTGGTGAGGATAAGATTATTGCCAATTACTTCGATATAATCCATAGG
>CAXMOE010000091.1:0-265 GCA_964194835.1 uncultured Flavobacteriaceae bacterium
GGTAAAGGTGCCGTCACCGTTGTCCAATAAACTAATTGAAGATGCTTCGCATAAATTCACCCATTGGCCTCCGTCGAAATAGTGTACGCATTGGGTATCTGTATTATATGCCACAGCTCCTTGCGAAGCTGCAATACTATTCATTTGCTGGGTGGTGATCCGTGTTATTACCAAGGTTCTGGAAGTACTCTCCAGTTCCAGTACAGAAGCTGCATCAATATTCTGGGGGTTGTCACCTATCTTTATCTGGCCCTGTACAGCAGAG
>CAXMOE010000091.1:276-10193 GCA_964194835.1 uncultured Flavobacteriaceae bacterium
ACAAAATTAAAGTTATATTGGTATTAACCTAAATTTTTAGGACTAAATGACACGCCTTTGGGGTGAAGTGAATCAATATTCGCTAAAGTGCGTTAAAAATTTAAGTTTCGGGTTTCATAGGGCGTTTTTCCGGGTTCAAAGACCCTTGCTGTACCCTCGCCTTTGAGTGTCATTTTATTCTCTTGAACCCATATAAAATTTCCTTCACGGAGGCCAACGACAGGAATGGAATTTAACCCATGAAATTCTTTGATCCTGGTCTCCCGGGTTTCCCCGTTATGGGTACTCTTAGGGTCTGGATCTAAATAATGCACATTGATATTAAAATTTACCAGGCCAAGTGTATTAAAACTAGGGGGGTATATGATGGGCATGTCATTGGTGGTCTGCATATTGGGGCCTGCAATATTAGTACCTGCACTGGTGCCCAAATACGGTGTTCCTTCCTCTAATGTTTTCTTTAGGATCCGCATTATACCGTATTCATATAATTTGCGCACCAACAAAAAAGTATTGCCACCACCGGCAAAAATAGCTTCTGCATTTTCCAGTCCCTCCCGTGCACTCTTACAGTTGTGCAAGCCAACCACATTTTTACCGATTTTGGAAAAAGCTTTTGCCACAATTTCAGTATACTCATCGTGATCTATGCCATTGGGTCTTGCATAGGGAATAAAGGTAATGGTCTTGATGTCCTTAAAGAATACCTCCAGATCCTTTAGTAGATAATCCAAAAAGGGCTCGCCATAAAGAGTAGAGGTGCTGGCCAAAATCAAATTTTTCATATCCTTGTTCTAATTAGTAATAGCCAAATTAACAAAAGTTTATTGGTGTTATATTTTTTTTTGATGCTAACTTACATTTTCTTTATCATTGGTAACATTCTTTGCCAAAAATTGTAAACACATGAAAAACCAATTTGTACTTATTATATGCCTTTTATTTATTGGTCTGGCATATTCCCAAGACGATGAACGCCACATTTTAAGGGGAAAGGTACTCTATAGAGATAGTAATGTTCCCAATGAGAATGTAATCAACACAACTTCTGAAAAGGCAACGATTACCAATGATAATGGAGAGTTTGCAATTTTGGTCAAAGTGGGGGACGAGTTGGTTTTTACTTCGCTTACTTATCAACTAACCATAGTGGTAATTAGCGATGAGATAGTAAAGAAAAATAGATTGGTGGTAGAGGTCAACGAAAAAGTGACAGAACTGGACGAAGTGGTGGTAAGTCCTGAAAACCAAGAAAAGTTTTTGGAGTTAAAGAATGAGGAACTGAAAGGGTTCGAATACGAAATTGACCGTTCTACGGAGGTGGTCAATATTGCAGAATCGCAGGCTACAAGGGGAATGCAAGATGGAATCAACTTTGTGAATATTTTTAAGGCTTTATTAAAATCCAAAAGCGATGATGGAGAGAACGCCCGATTACAATTAAAAATGAGCGAGGTCTTACGCCAAGTATACGAGGATGAATTTTTTGTAGTCGATCTAGGGATGCCTCAGGACAAGATCGATGATTTTTTATATTATTGTGATGATAGAATGCCCACGCAGGCATTGTTGAGAAAAGACAACGAATTTCAGTTGATAGACTTCTTGGTTACCCATAGTAAATCCTATCTAACACAGTTGAATGCTGAAAAGTAAAATTCTTTTGGCATGTTTTTTATTTGTTTGTGTTATGGTCAATTCGCAAACATTTTTTTCCCACTCCCTAGAAGGTAAGGTCGTAAGTGAAACCAAGGATGTTGCCGATGTACATGTATTAAATATCACTACAAAAAAAGCTACCATCACCAACGCCTATGGCTATTTTTCAATTCCCATAAAACTAAATGATACCATCCTGTTTTCAGCGGTGCAGTTTAAAAAGAAACAGTTGGTAGTGACTGCATCGATTTTGAAAAGTAAAATTGTATATGTAACGTTGGAGGAAGTCCTTAATGTATTAGATGAAGTGGTGGTTACGCCTTATAACCTGTCCGGAGATATAGGTACGGATGTAGAAAATTTAGAGATACAACCTATTGTTACTGCTTCTACCTTGGGATTGCCCAATGCCAATGTAAAACCATTGATGCAAAGTGAGCGTCTTTTACGGGAAGCATCCATTGGTCCATTTTCAGTGGGGATGCTTACCAGTATCCCTTTTAATCCGCTTATTAATGCGATTTCCGGACGGACAAAGATGTTGAAGAAACGTGTCGCCAGGGATAAAAAATATATTCAAACAGAGCGTGTTCGGAAATTTTATGCGGACTCATTATATGTTACCAGCCTTAGGATTCCTGAAGTAAAAATTGATGACTTTATGTATTTCTGTGAAGTGGATATAGCCTTCGAAATGATGGCGAACACCAATGATAGGATTCAAATTTGGGGGTTTTTGAGAAAGAAAAGCGTATTGTACAGGGAAAATAATGATTTGGAGTAATTCCGTTTATTTGGCATGGGGATTGCTAATTATAAAAAGAAAAATGAAGTCATGGGAGGTATAAAAAAAATAGTTCTGATCGTATTGTTGCCTTTGGTCGCATTTACTACTGCACATAAATTTTATGTGAGTGTCACGAATATCAAATATTCAGAAAAGGATGAGTCACTGCAGATAACATCCCGGATTTTTATAGATGATCTGGAAAAAGTCTTGGAAGAACGCTACACTATAGAAGGAAATTTGGCAACGGAAGAGGAGTCTGAAATTGCCATGGCGTACATTGAAAAATATATCAGGGCCAAGTTCAGTTTAAAGATTGATGGTGAAACCAGGAATTTTAATTTCTTGGGAAGGAAATATGATCAGGATATTATGGTGTGTTATCTGGAGATACCGAAGGTTAATATTTCCAATGTAAAATCCATGGAGGTACAAAACGAAATACTGACCGATCTTTATGGAGAACAACAAAATGTGGTCCATTTTAAACTTAAAGGAAAGAAAAAGAGCTTTGTACTGATTCGGGAGAATTATAAAGGAATGTTAAACTTGTAACATTTCTTAACAATTTATTAAAAAAACTTTACTTTTCGCGCTTCATTAAATCAATTAAAAAATGTACAAAATCAAATATTGCTTTGCTTCGCTATTATTCTTGTTTGCTGCCATGGTCACAGCACAGGAGGAGGAAAAAAAGGAAAGAGAGCCTGGTCATACCAACCAGAGTAAGTTTAAACAGATGTATGAGGAGTTCGCAACTCCTAACACCTACAGATCTGCATCGGGAGCCCCAGGGCCAGATTATTACCAACAACAGGCCAATTATAAGATGGACATTGAGTTGGATGATAAAAATGCCAGAATTTTCGGCGAAGAGACCATAACATATATCAACAATTCCCCAGATGATCTTGAATTTCTATGGGTACAATTGGACCAGAATGTTAGAGCAAAGGAATCCAAAGCTCCCCTTAGGGATGGCGATGGTGTGCCTTTGGCAGAACGGGTCGGAACTTTTGTAAATAAACATATGACGGCACCTTTCGACGGAGGTTTTAATATAGACTTCGTAAAGGACGCCAATGGAAAGCCATTGCCTTACACTGTTAATCAGACAATGATGCGTATAGATCTTCCACAAGCATTAGAGAGCAAGGATCAGGTTTCTTTTTCGATCAAATGGAATTACAATATTCCGGATCATACCGTTAATAGGGCAAGGTCTGGTTATGAATACTTTGCAAAGGATGGAAATAGGGCGTTTGTGATTGCGCAGTTTTTTCCAAGAATGGCTGTTTATAGTGATGTAGAAGGATGGCAAAACCATCAGTTTTGGGGAAGAGGGGAGTTTGCCTTGACATTTGGAAATTACGAAGTAAACATTACCGTACCAGCAGATCATATTTTGGACGGGACCGGAGTACTTCAAAATAGGAAAGAGGTATTTACCAAGGAAATGATGAAACGTTATGAACTGGCGAAAAAATCATATGATAAACCTGTTGTAATTGTTACTCAAGAAGAGGCTGAAATTGCTGAACAAGGTTTTTCTGAGCAAAAGAAAACGTGGAAATTAAAAGCTGAGAATGTACGTGACTTTGGATTTGCAACTTCCCGTAAGTTTATTTGGGATATGCAGGCAGTTAAATTGGGCAGCAGAGATGTTATGGCTGTTTCACTATATCCAAAAGAAGGAAATCCACTCTGGGAAGAACTATCTACCAAGGCGGTAGCAGCTACATTGAAATCCTATTCTGCCCATACCTTTGACTATCCATATCATAAGGCTATATCGGTACACGCCAAAAACCAGGGGATGGAATACCCTATGATCTGCTGGAATTACGGAAGACCCAATGAGGACGGAACTTACTCCGATAGGGTGAAATACGGAATGATCAGTGTTATTATTCATGAGGTGGGTCATAATTTTTTCCCGATGATCGTTAACTCTGATGAACGTCAGTGGGGTTGGATGGACGAAGGGCTGGATACTTTTATGCAGTACATGGCAGAGCAGGAGTTTGGTGAAGATTTCCCAGAGGTTATTGCTCCCAACGGCAAATATCCATCAAGACGTGGAGACCCATCAAAAATAGTCCCTTATATGAGTGGTGACCAAAGTGAAATATCGCCGATCATGTCCAATCCTGAAAATGTATATCAACTTGGCCCCAACGCATATGGGAAACCAGCGACTGCCTTGAATATTCTTAGGGAAACTGTTATGGGAAGGGAATTGTTTGATCACGCCTTTAAGACCTACGCCAACCGGTGGAAGTTTAAGCATCCTACACCTGAAGATTTCTTCCGTACTTTGGAAGATGCTTCTGCAGTGGATCTGGATTGGTACTGGAGAAGTTGGTTTTATACCACGGATTATGTGGATATTGGCGTAAAAGGGGTTAAGAAATACTTTGTTTCCAACAAGCCTACAAAAAGAATGGAAGAATATATGGCCGCAAGGGAACTTACAGAGGCCGATCTGCCGCCCTTAGTGTACCTAGCGGAGGAAGACAGCGAGGATTATGATGCCGATTTAGTAGGAAAATCCCCATCAGAATCTTCAACTACCTTGAATGAATTTATGATGGACAATATGACGGTTGAGGAAAGGTCTGCCGTTGTGGAACCAAAATATTTCTATGAGGTTACTTTTGATAAACCAGGAGGAATACCCATGCCTTTGATTGTTGAATATACCTATGTGGACGGGACTAAGGAGAATGTAACCTACCCACCAGAGATTTGGCGAAAAAATGATGATGAGGTAAAGCAGGTAATTTCATCCAATAAAGAATTGGTGGGCATCGTTGTGGATCCAAAAGCAGAGACTGCCGACATTGATACCACCAACAATTCCTGGCCCAAGAAGGAGGAAAAATCAGACTTCGACAATTTTAAGGAAAATATAAAGGGAAAATAATTTAGACCAAGTTAATAATAAGGCCCCACTCCAAATTTTTATCAGGATTGTGGGGCTTTTTTTATTTAGCTACCAAACTTCACTATATTTGTGTCATGTTTACAACGGTTTTTTTATTCATTAGTGGTGCTGAGATTTTCTTTATTATGTTCATTGTGGTCATGGTATTCGGGGCCGATAAAATCCCTGGTATTGCCAAGGGATTGGGTAAAGGTATGCGCCAATTAAAGGACGCTACCGAGGATATAAAACAAGAAATACAGAAAAGTGCCGATAAGCAGGGGATAGACACCAGTTTTACCGATGATATCAAAAATGAGATCAAAAAGGTAAAAGAGAATGTGGACGAGGTCACTGGCGTTATCAAAAGAAAATAACATGTTCGATAAACTGCTGGAATGGGACAGGGAAATCTTCATTTATCTAAACAGTTTGGGAATTGAAAAATATGATCAATTCTGGTCTATTGTAACCAATATAACTTCTTGGATTCCTTTATTTCTTTTGTTCTTCGTAATTGTAATACTCAAATATCCCAAAAAAGAGGCATTGTTCATTAGTCTTACAGTAATTGCCTTATTGTTTTTTATTTTATTAGCTACCGATCTCACAAAAGAATTTGTAGGCAGGTTACGTCCAAACAATGATGAGGAAATAAATGGTCTTATCAGAATTCTTAAAAATCCGGTGAGTTACAGTTTTTTCTCCGGTCATGCGGCCAGTTCTTTTTCGGTGACCACATTGATTGTGCTTTTTCTTAGAAAGAAATTTAAATGGGCCTGGATATTTTATCTGTGGCCACTAATGTTTGCTTTTAGCAGAATTTATGTAGGGGTACACTATCCAACGGATATATTGGTTGGATCCTTGGTTGGTATACTTTCTGCCTTTCTGTTTTATAACTTTTATGAGAAATTTATAGCACCCTACTCAAGCTCAGTCCATCCCTAATGGGCAATAATACAGTTTCTACTCTTGGGTCTTGCATTAGTTTTTTATTGTAGTCCACAAGCACATTTGTAGCTTTGTCCTTTGGATCCAAGGGTCCCAAAACCTTTCCGGACCACAATACATTGTCTGATAGGATTATACTTCCCGATTTCGATTTTTTTAAGGCGCTTTCAAAATAGTCGTCATAACTTGTTTTTTCTGCATCAATGAAAACTAGATCGAATACTACATCCAAGGTTGGTATAATGTCCAGGGCATCACCAGTATGCTGAATAATCTGACTTCCAAATCCACTTTTATCAAAATAGCGCCTTTGCATACTGTTCAGTTCCACATTGATGTCAATGGTATGTAAAGTTCCATCTTTTTGAAGGCCCTCGGCCATACAAATAGCAGAATATCCTGTAAAGGTGCCAATTTCCAAAATGTTTACAGGACCTATAATTTTGGACAACAGACTTAAGACCCTACCTTGGTAATGCCCAGTAATCATTCTGGGCTGAATTACTTTAAGATAGGTTTCCCGTGTTAGCTTCCTTAGCAGTTCCGGTTCTTTTTCTGAATGATCCGTTATATAATTTTCTAGGGCTTCGGAAAGAAAGTGCATGGATTTGTTTTTTGTAAAATTATATAAATAAGTCCTATTTTAGTTTATGGATTACTTGTATTTATTTTGAAGAATCATTGCAATTATGGAAAAAATTATCACTAGGAAGGCAGTATTAGAGGATTTGGAAATATTATTGGGCTTTGAGCAAGGTGTTATTACCGCAGAGAGACCCTTTGATGTCACCATAAACAAGGGGCATGTTAATTATTATGATTTGAAGCAAATGATTTTGTCCGATGACGTGGAGGTGATTGTAGCGGAAATCGATTCAAAAATCATAGCTTGTGGATATGCGCTTATAAAAAAGGCCAGGCCCTATTTGGATCATAAAATATATACTTACTTGGGATTTATGTACACAGATCCCGATTACAGGGGAAGAGGAATGAACCAAAAAATTGTTGAAGCCCTAGAGGATTGGTCTACTTCCAAAGGAATAAAGGAAATTCGTTTAACGGTCTATAGCGATAATATACCAGCTATTAAAGCCTATGAAAAAGTTGGCTTCAAACAACATATTGTTGAAATGAGAATGGATCGGGATTAGGTTTGATACCCTAGATACAATTTGATTAAATATCTCAGGTGATGTTGTATTTTTGAACAAAACAACCTTATGCATTTTAAGAATAGTCTTCAGTATGCACAACAGCTTGATGCAGCCGATAATCTTAATAAGTATCACGATGAATTTCATTTTCCCAAAATTGATGGCAAGCAGGTTATTTATTTTACGGGTAACTCCCTTGGGTTACAGCCAAGGCGTACCCAAAAATTTGTTGATGAGGTTATGGGTGATTGGGCATCACTTGCCGTAGAAGGCCATTTCCAATCAAATAAGCCATGGTGGGATTATCATGAGCGTTTGGCGGCACCCTTGGCAAAAGTGGTCGGTGCACTGGACAAAGAAGTGTCTGTAATGAATACACTGACTGTAAACCTTCATTTATTGATGGTCTCTTTTTATAGACCCACGAAAAAGAGATATAAGATCATCTGTGAGGAAAAGGCATTCCCATCGGATCAATATATGTTACAAAGTCAAGTGAGGTTCCATGGATTGGATGTAGAGGAAACCATTGTAGAATTAAAAAAAAGAAAAGGGGAACACTTTTGGAGAACGGAGGATGTTATTTCCAAAATTAATGAGTTAGGTGACGAACTTGCCTTGGTATTGATTGGTGGTGTTAACTATTACAACGGGCAGGTTTTTGATATGAAAACGATTACAAAAGCAGGGAAAGCTGTTGGAGCATTTGTAGGATGGGACTTGGCACATGGAGCAGGCAATGTTGAATTAAAGCTACATGATTGGGATGCGGATTTTGCAGCCTGGTGCAGCTATAAATATATGAACAGTGGACCCGGTAACGCATCTGGCATATTTGTGCATGAGCGGCATTTGAATAAAAAGGATATCCCTAGGTTCGAGGGATGGTGGGGTACTAAGAAGGAAACCCGATTTCTTATGAAACCAGAGTTTGAACCCTTGGAAACTACCGATGCCTGGCAGTTGAGTAACCCATCTATCTTGTCCCTTGCCCCTTATCTGGCGTCATTGGAGCTATTTGAAGAAGTTGGAATGAGTGCATTAATTGAAAAACGAAACAAAATAGTCGCCTATCTGGAATTTGTCCTACAAGAGATAAATAAGCAAGTGGATACTACCTTCGAAATTATTACACCAAAAAATAGGGGATGTCAACTATCGGTGTTATTACATGGTAATGGCAAGGAATTGTTTGATTATTTAATGAAAAATGGAGTAATCACAGATTGGCGGGAACCCAATGTGATTCGGTTGGCCCCGGCGCCATTGTATTGCTCTTTTGAGGACATGTACCGATTTGGGCAAATTTTAAAATCCGGTATTTTGAGTAAATAAATTATATTAGCGCATTTTAGCACCTATCCATAAATGAAATCACTTCAACTTATACTCTCCAACCCGCGCTATTTTGCCCCTGCCTGGGTCTTTGCAAGTCTCAATATTCTTTTTGGAACCTGGGCCATTTATATCCCTACAGTGAAGGAAAATCTGCAAATCAATAAGGCAGACCTTGGGATAGCACTATTTTTCTTGTCGCTTGGAGTATTCACCGTATTTCCTGTTGCCGCAAAAATTATTAACAAGGTTGGTGTGGGAAAGGCGACTTTGTATGGAGTTTTGTTGATGAGTATTACTGCATTATTACCCTTATTGGCACCAAATTATTATACACTAATGGGGTCACTTTTTCTTTTTGGCGCAACCAATGGCTTTACTGATATTTCCATGAACACCCTGGTCACTGAAATCGAAAAAGAGGATAAGCAAAATTTTATGTCCTCTGCCCATGGTTTTTTTAGTTTGGGTGGTGTGTTGGCCGGTTTGGGAAGTTTTATGATTCCGATGATAGGTAATCCGGCTTTACATATGCTGCTGGCCGTGATATTGGTTCTTGTTGTAAACCTTATTTTTTATAAAAAATACGTACATATTAAGGCTGCACCGGTAGAAAAGGATGCCTTTAGTTTAAAACTTTTTAAGCCTTTGTTGATCTTGGGTATTGTGTCGTTTGTAATAATGGGAAGTGAAGGTGCAGTTGTGGATTGGAGTGGCCTGTTCTTAAAAGAAATAAGCTTGGCCCCCGAATCTCTCTTTGGCACTGGGTTTTTGGCGTTTTCAATTACGATGACCCTAGGGAGATTTTTAGGCGATAGTATAAGCGCACGTATTGGATCGGTGAAGATTGTTGCTTACGGTGCTTTTATTGCTATTTTGGGGTATGTATTAGTGCTTACAACCTATACCCTCATGGCTATTTTAGGGTTTGCGTTGGTCGGTCTTGGATTTTCTGTAATAATCCCAGAGCTGTTCAGAATTGGTGGCAATGTAAAGGGCGTGGATTCCTCTCAGGGAGTATCCTTTATTGCTGGAACAGGGTATTCCGGCTTTCTTTTGGGACCTGTAATTTTGGGTTTTATAGCAGAAAGTTCATCCT
>CAXMOE010000091.1:10203-10765 GCA_964194835.1 uncultured Flavobacteriaceae bacterium
TGTATTGTTGGCCTGCTCCATTGTAGTTTTGGGTGCAACCTTGTTATTAATTAGAAAGAAGTCTTAATAAAGATTTTACTATTTGGTCTTGACTTGGATATCTGACATGTAGAGTTTTAGGTTTCCTTCAGCATTTTTATGCATACGGGCTATTTTCATTCCTCCTTTTTCAACATAATCTTCCCATGTAGTAGCTAGTGAGGCATCGGCTTGGTTTTCTTTTCGCCATACCCATTCTTTTATGATGTAGTCATCTCCAAAATAGAAATCGTAAGCATCCCCGGGAGTATATCCGCCCTCTTTACCATATACTATTGTTAATTGCTGCATTGGGGTTTTACTTATGGGCGCCTGTACCTCTACATGGTGCTCGTAACTAATATTATCCTTATCCCATAAAATATTTAATGGGGCAAGTAACCAATATTTGTCGTTTATAAATGCACTATTGGTCTGGTGCGATGCGCTATCCAATTCCATACGGTTGTAAGAGAGCGTATCATTGGCGTTGAAGGTCATGACATCATTATCCTTCAGATTCCATTGCCAAGTCCGCTCAAAG
>CAXMOE010000092.1:0-10733 GCA_964194835.1 uncultured Flavobacteriaceae bacterium
GGACAATGTAGCCAAAGGAAAAATTAAACTGTAAGAGAATGCACTATAAAAAAATACTGGGAATAGGGCTTCTAACCTTGAGCGTTTGTTTTATTTCCCCAATACAAGCCCAAAACAACAGTTGTTACTGGCAACAACATGTAGATTATACCATGGACGTCACAATGGACGTAGAGAATTACCAATATAAAGGCACGCAAAAATTGGTATATACCAACAATTCTCCAGAAGTCCTGACCAAGGTGTATTACCATCTTTATAACAACGCTTTTCAACCAGGAAGTGAAATGGATGTTCGCTTACAGAACATTAAAGACCCAGACGGAAGGATGTTTGTGAATGGACAAAGTAGGATTGCCAATCTTTCCGAGGAGGAAATGGGCTATCTTAAAGTTTCTTCCCTGTTGCAAGATGGCAGCCCTGTATCCTATAATGTGGAAGGGACCATTTTGGAGGTAGAGTTGGCCAATTCCATTCCCCCCGGCGGCAAGACCACTTTTGATATGGTCTTTGGCGGCCAAATTCCTGATCAGATACGTCGTTCAGGGCGCAACAACAAGGAAGGCGTTGCTCTTACCATGAGTCAGTGGTATCCGAAAATGGCCGAATACGATTTTGAAGGTTGGCATGCAGACCCATATCTTGCCCGGGAATTTCATGGGGTGTGGGGCAATTTTGATGTAAAACTTACCATAGACAAGAAGTATGTAGTAGGTGGAACAGGTTATTTACAAAATCCACAGGAAATAGGTCATGGATATGAAGCGCCGGGTACAAAAATGAAGAAGCATAAGGGCAAGACCCTGACATGGCACTTTAAGGCTCCCATGGTGCACGACTTCATGTGGGCGGCCGATCCTGACTACCTTCATGACACCTACAATATGAAAGACGGTCCAACCTTGCATTTTCTATACAAGAATAAGCCGGAAATTTTGGACAATTGGAAAAAACTACAACCTAAAACTGCTGAGGCCATGCAGTTTTTTACTGATAATATAGGCAAGTATCCCTATGAGCAATATACCGTAATACAAGGAGGTGATGGTGGAATGGAATACGCTATGGCTACCCTGATTACAGGTGAACGGAAGTTTGGCAGTTTAGTGGGCGTAACGGCACATGAAATGGCGCATTCATGGTTCCAACATGTATTGGCCACCAATGAGCTGAAACATGAATGGATGGACGAGGGCTTTACCTCTTTTATCTCTGCCCTATGTATGAACGAAATCATGGATCAACAAAAGGAAAACCCTTTTGAAAATGCCTATAAAGGATATTTTGCCCTAGTTAATTCAGACAAGGAACAGCCTCAATCAACACATGCGGATCGATATGATCTTAATTTTGCCTACGGAATCGCGGCTTATAGTAAAGGAGAAATCTTTTTGTCTCAATTGGGATATGTTATTGGACAGGACAATTTAATGGAAACCCTTAGAAAATACTTTGAGGATTTTAAGTTCAAACACCCTATCCCTAATGATATAAAAAGAACGGCTGAAAAAGTTAGCAATCTTGAATTGGATTGGTATCTTACCGATTGGACACAGACTACCAATACCATAGATTACGGAATAAAGACTGTTTTGGAAGAGGAGGGAAAGACAAAAATAACCCTTGAGCGTATTGGTTTAATGCCTATGCCTATAGATGTTTTGGTAATCTATGCCGATGGCTCCCAAGAAACATTTTACACACCCTTGCGAATGATGAGGGGTGGGAAAGAAAATCCTTATCCAAATATTGATCGAACTATATTGCCCGATTGGCCTTGGGCGTACCCCACCTACGATTTTGTAATTAATGGTCCTTCAAATCATATAAAAGCCATTGTTTTAGATCCATCGCAATTAATGGCGGACATAGACAGGGACAATAATATTTATCTATTACAAGAGCAATAAAAATATTGATTTCAAGTCCGTTTAAAATTCAAATTCCGTGGATTTAAAACGGATTTTCTATTTTTGACCCAGATATAGCTTAAAATGGATTTTGCCTACCCCAAAAAAGAAAAATTAAAAAGTAAAAAGCTTATTGAAAAACTTTTTAAGGAGGGAAAGGTCATATCCAATTATCCCATAAAACTAGTTTACCTAAAAACCCTCTTACCAAAGGATATAAAGTTCCAGGCCGGTGTTACCGTATCAAAAAAAAACTTTAAGACTGCGGTAAAAAGAAATCGTATCAAAAGATTATTACGGGAAAGTTATCGGTTTAACAAACATGTCGTTTTTAACAACATGGAGGGAAACTTTGCGTTTATGTTTTTATATATTGGCAAGGAAATGCCCCAATATCATAAGGTAGATGAAAGCATGAAAAAGATACTTCAAAAATTTATAATACAGATCGGTGATGAAAAAAATAATTAGAAAGAAAGTTCTAGTCCCTGTTTTTGCCGTAATTTTTTTGATCGTAGGGTCTAGTTTCAAGAATGATTTTTTTGAGATTGCCAAGCAGATAGAAATCTTTACTACCCTCTTTAAGGAATTGAACATGAACTATGTGGATGAGACCAACCCTGCTGAGCTTATGGATACTGCCATTAAGAACATGTTGGGGGAATTGGACCCTTATACCAAGTTTCTGAACGAACAGGACGTGGAGGCCTACAAAATAAATAATGCCGGGGAGTACTCGGGTATCGGATCTTTGGTACGCTCTTACAAAGATAAGTTGTTGGTCATAGAGCCATATCAAGATTCTCCGGCGGACAAAGCAGGACTAAAAGCTGGGGATGAAATCATAAAAATTGGTGAGATTGCCATTTCCGACTTCAAAGATGATGCCAGTGAACTTTTAAAAGGGGCCAATAACACCAATGTAGAAGTCACCTATGTACGGCAAGGGCAAACCAAAATAACAACTATCAAAAGAGAGGCAATAGAGGTAGATGCTGTTCCCTATTACAAAATGGTTGATGACAAAACTGGTTATATTGTATTGTCAAAATTCAACCAAAAAGCCTCACAGCAAACAAAGGACGCCTTAGTGGATTTAAAAAATGAAGGGGCAGAAAGAATTATTTTGGATCTCAGGGACAACCCAGGTGGTTTATTGTCAGAGGCCATTAATGTTACCAACCTATTTGTACCCAAAGGAGAACTCATTGTGACCACTAAATCCAAGGTAAAAAAATTCAACAGGGAATATAAGACAAAAATCAACCAGAGGATAAGGATATTCCATTGGTAGTTCTTGTAAATGGTGGTAGTGCCTCGGCCAGCGAAATAGTATCTGGCAGTCTTCAGGATTTAGATCGTGCGGTAATTATGGGTGCCCGTAGTTTTGGAAAAGGATTGGTTCAACGACCGCTAAAATTAACTTATGGAACCCAGCTTAAGGTAACCATTTCCAGATATTATACCTCCTCGGGAAGATGCATCCAGTCCTTGGATTACTGGAATAGGGACGATCAGGGCAAAGCGGTAAGGAACACTCAATTCAACAATTTCACTACACGAAACGGACGTATTGTGCAAGATGGCGGGGGAGTATTGCCCGATATCGAAATCAGTGTACTCAAAACCAATATGCTTACAAAAACGCTATTGCGGAATAATGTAATCTTTGATTATGCAACAGCATATTATTATGAAAACACCCTGGGAAAAGTCTCAGATTTCCAGTTTTCCGAAACTGACTTTAACGATTTTAAAAGTTTTGTTGATGAAAGCAATTTTTCATTCGAAACAAAGACCGAAAAAGCCCTTAAAAAGAGTATGAATGGAGAAGAAAAAGATATTTTTGGTGATGCAGTACAAGAGAACTATATAACACTATTGGCAGAAATCAACAAGAGTAAAATCACTGCCCTGGATAAGTTCCAACACGAAATACAAAAAAATCTGGAAGATCAGATTTTAAAACGATATTTCTACCGTGAAGGACTATACGACTATTACCTCCAACATGACGAGGCCATTATGGCCGCCTCTGGTCTTTTGAATGATGAAAATAAGTATCGTGGAGTGTTGAAGTAGTTCTAGGTAAATAACTCATCCGAATTCAGATTATGGGTGCTTATATTTGTGGAATTCGACTAATTGGTATTTACCCTGCCAATTTTCAATGATTTAGACCTTGCTTCGAGTATTTTTGATATTATACATATCTTCGATATGCCGCATTCCAAATTCAAGAACATTATTTAACCTCTGGTGTCCTGCGATATTATTTAAATGAAAATAGAACTATGAAGAAACTCTTTTTGCTTATCGCCTTAAGTCTTGTGGTATGTTATTCATCCTTGGCCCAAAGAGGAAAAGTCCACGACAATCTTTCCATGAAAAGTACAATCCTTAACAGTGAACGGAAGTATGCCATTTATCTGCCGCCCGATTATGACACCTCTGCAAGAAGTTATCCTGTTCTATATTTGCTGCACGGGTCTGGGGACGATCAAACAGGATGGGTCCAATTCGGAGAGGTCCTCCGAATAGCCGATGCTGCAATCGAGAAAGGCACAGCTACTCCAATGGTTATTATAATGCCGGATGCAAACACCGGCAAACGGGGTTGCTTCAATGATATTAGTGGTGAGTGGCGATACGAAGATTACTTTTTTGAAGAATTTATGCCCTATGTAGAAAAGGCTTATCGCATAAAAGGCGAAAAACGTTATCGTGCTGTGGCCGGACTTTCCATGGGAGGCGGTGGCTCTTTTATGTATGCATTACACCGTCCTGAACTATTTTCCTCTGCCTGCCCCCTAAGTGCCTACGTTGGACCACTAACAGTTACAGCTCTTGAAGAAAAGCTAATAAGAAACAATGAAATTTATGCTGATTCAGATCTTCAGGCATATTTTGAGCGCCACAATGCTGTTTCTTTGATCGGTAATATGACAGAAAATCAAAAAACAGCCGTGCGTTGGTTTATTGATTGTGGTGACGATGATTTCCTCTATGAAGGGAATAGTTTAGCACATATTGCAATGCGAAAAAAAGATATCCCACATGAATTTCGCGTCCGAAATGGCGGGCATAATTGGACTTATTGGCGTGAATCGTTACCTATGGTGCTTGAATTTGTATCCGATGCATTTCATCAGAATTAACCATTATGACACAAATTAAGGTTCTTGTCTTTATTTTGATTTTCCTTGCCTGTAAAGAGGCGCCAAGGAACATTACCGAACCTCTGAAGGATGTTGTCCCTAAATCGGCAACGAACCAGGTCTCTCTTGTTGTTCTAGGTAATGTCCAAGATGCAGGTTCACCACACATCGCCTGTAAAAAAAATTGTTGTAAAGCATTATTTACAAATCCGGATAAAAATAGGAAGGTGGTTTCCCTGGGTATACTGGATAATGAAAGTCATAAAAAATATCTTTTTGAGGCAACACCGGATATTGCCGAGCAATTTAAAATTTTAAAAGAGGCCGGAATTCATGGCGATAAAGAGATTCCAGACGGAATCTTTCTAACCCATGCACACATAGGACATTATACGGGTTTAATGTATTTGGGCAAGGAAGCCATGAACGCGAGTAAAGTTCCTGTATATGCTATGCCCAGATTGAAGACTTTTCTGGAAAAAAATGGCCCTTGGAGCCAATTGGTCGCCAATGGAAACATCACGGTTCAAGAGATGGCCGATCAAAGAGAAATTCGGCTTACCCCAAAACTGCGTGTCACCCCCTTTACTGTTCCACATAGAGATGAATATTCTGAAACCGTTGGATACACCATCATTGGACCTAACAAGAGGCTCCTTTTTATTCCTGATATTGATAAGTGGGATAGGTGGGAAACAGATATAATTAAGGAAATTTCAAAGGTAGACATTGCATTTATTGATGGCGCTTTTTACGACGCCGAGGAAATAGGCCACAGGGATATCTCTGAAATTCCACATCCTTTTATCGTTGAAAGTATGGCCTTGTTCAAAAATTTACCGGCCAATGAAAAACAAAAGGTTCATTTTATTCATCTTAATCATACAAATCCCTTATTGGACCCAGTGAGTAGTCAAAGTCAAGAAGTTATAGCTAATGGATTTAACATTGCACGAATCTATGATACAATTGAACTATAGCCGCAATTAGAAAACAGGTAGGTGTTTTTCAACTATTTGCTTATTTTGCCGAGATAGCATTCGTTTAAAAATAATAGAGCGGGCATCACTTCCCTGAATTGCACGTAATAAACAAGCAAAGGTTTAATTTTCTATTTTTAAGGAAGTAATTTATAGTCTCGGTAATATGTATTTCCCTATTTCCCGCAAAACCTTCCTTATAATCCCGATTCTTTCCATACTCCTTTTGTGTTGCGATAAAACCGGTAATCAAGAATCAAAAAAATACAACACCTGGTCCTCTTATCTTGGAGGGGGCGATCGTAACCACTACTCTACCCTGTCCCAAATTACACTGGAAAATGTTACCGATCTAAAAGTGGCTTGGTCCTACTCTGCACCGGATAGTGGACAAATGCAAATGAATCCTATAGTTGTGGATACATTACTCTACGGGGTAACGGCGGCCTTGAGAGCCGTTGCTTTGCATGCGGAAACCGGAAAGGAAATATGGCGTTTTGGAGACTCTTTACAGGTATGGCATTCTACCAGCAGGGGAGTCTCATATTGGGCCAAAGGTCTTGATAAAAGAATTTTACACACGGTAGGGCCAGATTTATATGCCCTGAACGCATTAACAGGTAAACCGATTGAAAGTTTTGGTAATGGGGGAAAGATAGATTTGCGTTCGGGAATGCCTGAAAGTGCAAAAGACAAGTTTGTAATCTCCAATACTCCTGGAACTATTTATCAAGACCTCATCATTATGCCCCTCCGCTTATCGGAGGATGTTGGCGCTGCGCCGGGTGATATTATTGCATTTAACGTAATCACTGGTGCTTTGGAATGGGTTTTTCACACCATCCCTTATCCCGATGAACCCGGTTATGAAACTTGGGAAAACAAGGAAGCTTATAAAAACGAAATAATTGGCGCAGCAAATAATTGGGCGGGAATGGCAATAGATGAAGAAACTGGCATAGTGTATGTTCCTACCGGCTCTGCAGCACCCGACTTCTATGGTGGTTTTCGCAAAGGAAGCAATTTATATAGCAATTGTCTTTTGGTCTTGGACGCTAAATCAGGAGACCTATTGTGGCATTTTCAATTTACACATCACGATTTGTGGGATAGGGACGCTCCGGCACCACCCAATTTAATAACAATTACAAGAGAGGGTGAAAAAATTCCTGCAGTTGCCCAAGTCACCAAACAGGGATATGTGTATGTTTTTAATCGGGAAACAGGTGAGCCCCTGTTCGAGATAGAGGAGCGACCGGTACCGGTGTCAACATTAGTCGGGGAAAAAGCATCGGAAACACAGCCCTTTCCTGTAAAGCCAAAACCATTTGCCCGTTTATCGTCAGAATTAACGGAGTATGATATTAGCCCATATGCAGAGAATAAAGAAGAATTAAAACAGCTCCTAAAATCCGCAGATAAACGTATTTATGCCCCTCCCGGTCTAAATCCAGTCCTACTCTTTCCAGGATATGATGGGGCGGCAGAATGGGGTGGTACATCGGCCGATCCATTAGAGGGCATCATATATGTCAATGCCAATGAGATGGCTTGGCTATTGCAAATGAAACCCAATGAAAACTTATCTGCAAATTCTCCCTTAGGGGTAAGAACGTATCAGAGGTATTGCGTTACTTGTCATCACGAAGATAGAACAGGTATTGCTGCCAGTGGATTTCCATCACTCCTAGATCTAAAATCTAACCTTAGTAAGGAAGAAGTAGCACAAGTTATAGATCACGGTAGAGGAATGATGACAGGATTTCCACAAATTACACCTTCGGAAAAAGAGGCTCTTATTCAATTTTTGTTCAATGAAGAAAATACATTTAATGCCGAAAACATGACTTATCCATCTCAATCCAATATCCTGCCCTATTCACATAAAGGGTATAATAAGTTTTTGGACAACAACGGCTTACCTGCCATATCGCCTCCTTGGGGAACACTGCATGCTATTGATTTAAACTCTGGGACCTATATTTGGTCCGTGCCCTTTGGTGAAACCCTGGATTTAAAGAAAAAAGGGTTTCCAACCACGGGAACCGAAAATTATGGAGGTGCCGTAGTGACCAAAAATGGACTTCTTTTTATCGCAGCTACAAAAGATGGTTATTTTAGGGCATTCAATAAATATACTGGGGAAATTTTGTGGGAATTTAAGCTTCCTGCCGCCGCCTTTGCAACTCCTGCTACTTATGAAGTAAACGGAAAACAATATATTGCAATCGCATGCGGGGGAGAAAAATTGGGAACGGAAAAGGGAAATCAGATTATTGCATTTGCCTTGGAATAGGTAAAAATATTTCTCTTTATTTTATTTGCATCCTACAGTGAAGCATAAAAGGTTTTTAGAGAGTTATGATTGGGATATGAAGTGAAGTAAATTATACGAGTGAGACAAGTAATATTCTATCTTATTTTAAGTTATGTTTTTTCCTTAAGTGCGCAGAATGGCTACGAAAAGGGGAAGCTTATTGATTCTGTTCCAGTTGCCAACTCGAATAATGAAACCTTTGCGCTATATCTTCCAAAATCTTTTGATCCAAACAATTCATCTTCCGCAGTATTTATTTTTGATCCGGCAGGAAGGGGGAAAGTGGGAATAAGCGCTTTTATTGAAGCTGCGGAAACCTACAATCACATATTAGTTTGTTCAAACGACTCCAAAAACGGACCGTATGCCCGTAATTTTGAGATTACCGATCGGCTATTTGATCATGTCTTTTCAAGCTTTTCCATTATGGAAAACCAAATTTATTTAGCAGGGTTTTCCGGAGGATCACGTTTGGTCACCGCCATTGCCTCCTTAACCGACCAGATTGAAGGTGTGGTCGCCTGTGGTGCAGGATTTTCAGGGGTACAATCACAAATGCCTTCCACTCAAAAATTCTCGTATGTAGGGATTTGTGGAGATGGTGATATGAACTATCTGGAGATGCTTGGCGTAAAGGATTATTTACAACGCTTGAATTTTAATCACACCCTAATCACTTATGACGGAAATCACAGTTGGCCGCCACCTAAAGAAATGGTGATGGCATTTGATTGGTTGAAAACCCAATCCCTCAAAAAGGGACATATAAGCCAAACAGATGATGAAATTTACAAAAGTTATCTGGTTAACTATAAGATGGCTAAAAAAGCTGAAATCAAGAATAATCCTTTGAGGGATGTTGAAAATTATGAGCGCATAGTTGATAGCTATAATACGTTTTACAATCTGGATAGCTTGTTGGTAAAACTTAAAAACATACGAAACGGGAAGGCCTATAAGCGTTCATTGAAGTCCGCTGAAAAGACAATTAAAAAGGAAACAGCCTTAACAGAGTCTTTCTATACACGTTTTTCTGAAGACTACGAGCGTCCCGAAAAAGCAAGTGTTGTTTGGTGGACAAAAGAAATAGGTAAACTAAATGAAATAGATGGTTCTACGGCTCCTGAAATAAATAAAATGGTGGAAAGGGTTCGGTTTAAGATATTTGCTATGGCCAGATCTAGAATTAATCCCTTAATGTATAGTTCAAATGGGCTTCAAAAAGAATTATGTAATACTATTTGTAGGTTGATTTACCCAAATTATCAACAGCAACAAGGGTGAATGATTTCTAAAAATGTAGTTACATCCATAAATAGGACATAGAACTTTAGCACTATATTTAGTACATGATTTCACTTTTACAAAGAGCTTTTTTTTCAAAAACAGGACAGCAATTGTTTCTAATAAAAATTCCTACACCTATAACCAACTTATAACGGCCACCACATCTGTAGCCACAAACCTATTGGATGGGGAAAATGACCTCTGCGAAACAAGGATACCGTTTCTGATCCCTCCTTCTTTTGAATATGCCGCAGTGCAATGGGGCATCTGGGCTAGCGGTGGAATTGCAGTACCACTTTGCATACAGCATCCATTGCCGTCTATACAATACGTATTGGAAGACATTGGGGCAAAGAGGGTAATTGTACATCCAGATTTTAAGGATTTTCTCGCCCCTTTGAAACTGGAAATGAACATCTCCATAATATCTTCAGAGCTAGTATTGATAAAAAACACTGTTGAATTGCCGGATATCCAATCCAAACGAAGCGCAATGATTTTATATACTAGTGGTACAACCAGCAAGCCCAAAGGCGTGGTTGCGACCCATGCTAATATAGAAGCCCAAATAACTCCCTTGGTAAACTCATGGGGGTGGGATCAAAAAGATTATATTTTAAATATATTGCCCTTACATCACGTGCACGGAATCATCAATGTACTTAACTGCGCCCTATGGAGTGGGGCTTGCTGTGAACTCCTTCCAAAATTTGATGCCTCAACTACTTGGGATTGTATTAAGTCGGGCAGATTAAGTTTGTTCATGGCAGTGCCCACCATCTATTATAAGTTAATTACTTTTTGGGACGTAGCCACTGAGGTAGAAAAAGAAATGATGTCCCAGGCTGCCTCCAAGTTACGCTTAATGGTTTCCGGTTCAGCAGCCTTGCCAATCCCTGTTTTGGAAAAATGGAGACAGATTACGGGACATACGCTGTTGGAGCGTTATGGCATGACGGAAATAGGCATGGGTCTTTCGAATTCCTATGCCGGGGAAAGAATAGCTGGACATGTAGGTCTTCCTTTGCCAGGGGTGGAATTACGTTTGGTGGACAAAAGAAACAGGCCTGTTGCAGAAGGG
>CAXMOE010000093.1:0-255 GCA_964194835.1 uncultured Flavobacteriaceae bacterium
CACCAATTCTTCCCCTGAAATTGATGTAGCCAAGGCATTGATAAAAGATTACCAGGACGGTAATTGGGAAGCTTGGATAACACATTACGCTGATACTGCAAAAGTGCATCATAATACGGTGGAACCCTCAAGTCCTATGGAAGTTCAGGAAGGACTTAAAGAAAATCTGAAAGCATTATCCAGCTACAAATTTTTGGACAAGGACATGTTCCATGAAATGGTCATTGACGACAAGGGCGAAAAATGGGTGAATTT
>CAXMOE010000093.1:282-10698 GCA_964194835.1 uncultured Flavobacteriaceae bacterium
AATCGGGTGAAAAACTAATCATTCCCGTTCATCTTACCATACAATTTGTTGATGGCAAAATAGTAGAAGAACATGGTTTTTATGATTTATCCCGTTTTATGACCGCTATGAACGAATTGGAAGCTTCTAAAATGGCTGAGGCAGAAAAAATGGAGGAATAGCAAGCTAAAATTAAATAGATATGGAAAGAACAACAGAAATTAGGAGCGGGACACAAACACAGGTAAATCCTTCAAAGATAATCCAGACCGGTATGGGCTTTTGGGCCTCCAAGACCCTATTAACAGCAGTAAACATGGGCTTGTTTACCCGATTGGCAAAAGGCCCCATATCTGCTGAAAAGATTAAGACAAAATTGGGGCTACATGAAAGGGGACTTTATGACTTCTTGGACGCTTTGGTTGCCCTAGGGTTTATAAACAGAAAGGGGTTAAAAGAAACAGCCCTTTATAGCAATACCAATGAATCCAACCTCTATTTGGACAAAAATAAGCCAGGTTATATAGGTGGTATATTGGAGATGTGTAACAACAGATTATATCCGTTTTGGAACAATTTGGAAGAAGGCTTAAGGACAGGCAAACCTCAGAACGAGGTTAAGGGTGGCAACAAACCCTTTTTCGAGGAATTGTATTCCGATGAGAAACGGCTAAGGGAATTTATCAGTGCCATGGGAGGTTTCCAAATGGGGAACTTCATGGCATTTGCCAAACAATTTGATTTTTCCAACTACAATTCGTTATGTGATATAGGTGGAGCAGGTGGTTATTTAGCCACACAAGTAGCAACCAACCAACCACATATGACCTGTATTTCAATGGATTTACCTAAAGTATCCAAAATTGCAACCGAGAATATTGAACGTATGGATTTTACGCCTAGGGTGAAAATTATTTCGGGAGATTTCTTTAAAGATGATTTTCCCAAAGTAGATGTTATTACCATGGGAAATATTCTACATGATTGGGGCACAGAACATAAAAAAATGCTGATTGGCAAAGCGTATGAAGCCTTGCCCCAAGGAGGAGCACTGGTTGTAATTGAAAATATCATAGATGACAACCGGAGTGAAAATGCTTTTGGTCTCTTGGTATCATTGAATATGCTCATTGAGACCTATGAAGGATATGACTTTACGGGAGCGGATTTCGGAAATTTGGCGAGGGAAACAGGTTTTAAGGAAATATCAATAATGCCCCTTACCGGACCAACCAGTGCCGCTATTGCAATTAAATAAATCGCACTTTATAAAAAATTTCTGACTATTAATAAATAAATAAGCGACGATGAAAACAATTAAAATGTTGAGTTTAGGAATATGTCTGGTGTTTGGATTTCAGGGAATGTTTGCCCAGGAAATGACGGCAAAAAAATATGACAATCCACAATGGTACAATATTGTATATGTAGACTACCTACCTGGAAAGTACAATAAAGCAAGGGCCATAATTCAGGATTATTTTATAAAAGCCAGTGAACAAGCAGGAACTCCCGGCCCTGTAATGGTCCTTGAAATGAACTCTGGTCCATATGATATCATGGCGCTATGGCACATGAAAGATGGCATTGAAAGCATGAATTGGGAAGTAAGTCCTAATGATGTCAAATGGAGAAAAGCATTGAATGAAATAGCAGGCAGTGCAGAAAAAGCTAGCGAAATTCAAAAAGAATATCAGTCCTATATTGCTTCCAGCAGTAATAGTATTGGTCGAATACGATAAAAGTAAGTGACCCGTTAAAAGATTGGGCAGCTTTTGAACTATTTTTAAAGGCTGTCCATTTTTATGACTATTTTCACTAAAACTAAATTCCCCAAAAAATGAACGGTTTTAATATTGTATTGGTCATAGCAATCATACTTTTTGCAAGATTGGGGATGCGTTTATTATTCAAGTACCTCGAAAACAAAAAAAAAGACAATAAATAACCAATAAACTTCCTTTAAGTTACATCTCCCAAGAAAGAGGGGTAAGCCCCTAAAAACCAGATCACATGCCGTGATTTAGTTATCCCTATAAAAGGTCAGTCCATTTTTATTCAGGTCATAAAAAGAAAATTCCCTTGTCCCCCATGATGTTTCTTTTAGAGATGTATATTCATGGAACACTTTCTTGGTTCTATATTCTTCGTATAAATCCTCAATGTTTTGGGTCACTATTCTGAGCATAGGTCTATCTACGGCAACATCCCACTCCTTGGCATCGTGCCATTGCAAATGTATCTCAATACCATCCCGGATTACTCCAGCATAGGAAGGGTTAGAGCTATCATCTGCAAATGCAATCCTAAAACCCAAACGATTTACATAAAAATCCAAGGCATCCACTACATTTTTAACAGGAAGAACAGGATGAATCTGATGTAAATATCCTTTCATATATAATATTCAATTTACTTTTATGTAATTAACGTATCTTTTATGCTACTAAAACCAAACAGCCCTCTACATAAAAATAACACAAATAATATGAAAAAAAGGATTATACTTCTGATTCTGTCCATCTCATTTTTGGGTTATGCCCAAAGACCCATCGCAAAAGATCATGGGAAATTTTTCGAAATTGACAACACTAAATTGCTGTATGGTGGTGAATTGGAAAAAGATCATTTTAAGATCAACAACCTAGAACTAAAGGAAGAACAGTTTCACTATGGGCTGGGCAGGGAACGTTTTCCTGCATTGCTTGATCCAAAATTTGAATCGGTTGAATCCGCGGACACCAAGTGGGCTGATGAACAACGTTTTTTGGTAGCTTATAAAGGCAATACCATAAAGGCCTATTCTGTACAAGATCTCACCCGGCATGAAGTTGTAAATGATGTAGTTGATGGAGAACCTGTGTTTGCTGCATATTGTATTTTGGCAGATTTAGGGGCCATATACAAAAGAACTTATAACAATAAGGTTTTTACCTTCGCAGTGAGCGGTTACACCTATTACGACCCCAAGGTTTGGGATGGTCTGGATGGTTTTATCTTATGGGACAGGGAAACAGAAAGTTTGTGGTGGCCATTGGTTGACAAGGCAGTTTCTGGATCATTAAAAGGTGTGCCCCTTAAAAAACTGGAAGACACATCCTGGGAAGATACCAACTGGAAAACCATAAAAGAAAAATACCCAAATGCAGAGGTACTTATTTCCAATCAAGATTTTGAGCGACCAAAAACATGGGTGAAATATTCGGATGTTTCGGACATTGTTAAGAAATATGCACATTAGAGCCTCAATTGTACAATTCTAAAAAATAATTTGGTTTATCGACCTTACGTATGACGTTTCACTTTTTTGAACAACAAGGATAAACATGAAAAAGGTACAAGATAATTTTTCAAAACAATCCGGTATTTACAAGAAATATCGGCCTACCTATCCAAAAGAACTTTATGATGACCTATTTAAATTAACCCAGGCTAGAAATGAATGTTGGGATTGCGGTACCGGAAATGGACAGGTGGCCACGGAACTTTCCAAACATTTTAATAACGTATACGCCACGGATATAAGTGAGCCCCAAATTTCAAATGCAGATCAAAGGAACAATATTGTTTATAAAGTGGAAAGAGTTGAAAATACAAGCTTTAAGGACAATCAATTTGATCTGGTAACTGTTGCTCAGGCCATACATTGGTTTGATATTCCAGAATTTAATAAAGAAATTAAGAGAGTTACAAAAAATGGTGGCCTTGTATGTATATGGGGATATGGTTTACTGAAAATAGAAAAGACGCTCGATGATATTATAGACCAGTTTTATAATGAAATTGTAGGTCCCTATTGGAATTTGGAGCGAAAATACATTGATGACGCTTATGCCTCCATTAATCTTGATTTTAAAGAAATTACCTTAATAAAAGAGTATTCTATAAACGTCAAATGGTCATTGGAAGAGCTTGAAGGTTTTTTTAATTCTTGGTCAAGCGTGCAAAACTATATCAATGCCAATGGTGAAAATCCTGTACAATGGATAATGTCCAGGGTCAATAAATACTGGGAAAACGGTACAACAAAAGAAATAAGATTTCCTATTTTTACGAGAATAGGAAAAGTTGAAAAATAGGTTGTATGCACATTCCACACCATTATAAAAATGAAAATGTATCGGAAGTAAAGGACTTCTTGGTCAACAACAGTTTTGGCATCTTGGTAAACCAAACTGATGGGAGACCATGGGCCACACATATTCCGTTGGAACTTGATGTGGACGAACACGGAAAAGACATATTGGTGGGACATATTTCCAAAGCCAATCCTCAATGGAAGCATTTTGAAGACAGACAAGAAGTTTTGGCCATATTTAATGGCCCGCATAGTTATATCTCTTCTTCCTGGTACGCCAAGGAAGAGGTCCCCACATGGAATTATATAGCAGTTCATGTGTATGGCAGTATAAAAATCCTTGGGGAAGAGGCCCTAATACAATCCCTACATAAATTAGTAGATAAATACGAGCAGGGCTCCAAGCATCCAATTTCTTTGGAAAATATGTCCAAGAAAACCTTGCGGCAGGTAAATGGTATTGTTGGATTTCAAATCTCGATCAACGAGGTACATGCGGCTTACAAACTCTCCCAAAATAGAGAACACGATCACCCCAAAATAATTGACGAACTGGAACAGAGTGGAGAGAATGGTGCCATTGAAATCGCCAATGCCATGAAAAAATCTAAGTATTAATGGCGTCACCTTGGATTTGATTATTCCCATAAATACACTACTTTCGGAATAATAAATTAGACTTAGAAATGGGAACAAGAAGATCTTTTATAAAAAGTACGGCATGGGGTACTACCGCCTTATCACTATCACCACTTACGTCCTTTGCATCCTCACCTTTTAACAATTTATCATCAATGGCCACACCAAAAATATCATTGGCACAATGGTCATTGCACCGTGCATTTGAAGGGGGAAAAATCAATGCAATTGATTTTGCCAATATCTCTAAAAACACCTATGGAATAGATGCCGTGGAATATGTGAATAGTTTATATGAAGGTCAAGGGTCCAATGAAAAGTTCTGGAGTCAAATGAAAGAGCGTGCCGATAAAGAAGGCGTTAAAAATTTATTGATTATGGTCGATGATGAAGGGTTCCTTGGTAATCCCAACGATCAGGATCGAATAACGGCTGTAGAAAATCATTTTAAATGGGTAAATGCAGCAAAAATTATGGGATGTCATTCCATTCGGGTAAATGCTTTTGGAGAAGGAAGTAAAGCCGCCATAAGAACTGCCTTGGTTGATGGTATGGGAAGATTGGCAAGCTACGCTGCTAAAGAAGATATCAATGTACTTATTGAAAATCACGGTCTACATACTTCTGATGCTGCATTTATTGTAGATATCATCAAAGAAGTGAACAGTTCTAATTTGGGAACCCTTCCCGACTTTGGCAATTGGTGCCTTAATGCCGAATGGGGAAGCACAGCAAACAATAAATGCACCGATGTCTATGACAGATATCAGGGAGTAGCAGAATTACTGCCCTATGCCAAGGGAGTAAGTGCTAAATCGTACAATTTTAACGACAAAGGCGAAGAAACCATTATAGACTACCGAAAATTACTTCAAATGGTTAAGGACGATGAATTTAAGGGATATATTGGAATAGAGTACGAAGGTGAGGATCTTAGTGAACCAGAGGGTATTTTTGCTACCAAAGCGTTGATTGAAAACGTGTGGAATACGTTGGACTAATCTTTTCTGTTACAATTACTTTTAGCTAGTAGATCTGTCCCTACTGGATTCAAAATTAAAAATGCTACGTAGATGAAAAGAGTCTGGTTGATAGGATTGCTATGGCTGTTGTCAGGGAATATAGGCCAGGGGCAGACAGCCCAGCATATGCTTGAGGTAACAAATGCTTTTTTAGCAACCCTGGATGAGGAAAAATGTGCTTTGGTACAGTATGATTTTGAAGACTCTTTACGAACAAACTGGACCAATCTTCCCATAGGGATGGCAAAAAGACCCGGTATAGGTTATGGTGATCTATCCGAGGAAAGTAAAATTGAATTTCACAATATACTTACCTCCCTCTTCAGCTCACAAGGATATCTTAAGATCACCAGTATCATGAATCTTGATGATATTTTGAATATCGTTTATGAAACTGCCCGTCAAAGAGGATTGGTTTCAAACGCAGTACTTGCCGAGATCAAAGCACTTGAATGGGATTTTAACAACTATTATCTGACCATTTGGGGCTCTCCACATAAAACTGAACCATGGGGTCTTAAATTTGAAGGTCATCATATCTCAATTAATCTTTCGGCAGTTGGTTCACAAATTTCCGTTAATCCTTTGTTTTTGGGCACGGATCCTGCAGAAGTTCAGATAACTAAATATGCCGGTCAACGTGTGCTTAGCAAGGAAGAAGATTATGGGTTTCAACTAATCAATTCTTTGAGCGATGAACAAAAAAAAATTGCTGCTCTAAGTCAAGCAGTCCCACAAGACATCATTACTAATCCAAATAGTCCTCAAAGAATATCAAATTATTATGGGTTAAAAGCAGCTAACCTCACGAAACATCAAAAGCAACTTTTGGTAATACTAATATCTGAGTTTGTAAACAATCTAGAACATGAAAAGTCGCATGCCGCTATGGACAAAATAAAAAAATTTGGTATCGATGCCATATATTTTGCATGGATTGGAAGTTTTGAACGAAAAAAACCACATTACTATATCATTAATGGGCCCGATTTTATAATCGAATATGATAATGCGAATAACAAAGGCAATCACATCCATACCATTTGGCGGGAAAAAGGAAATGACTTTGGTGAAGACATTCTTAAAACCCACTATTCAGAGCACAAACATTAACGATTACAACTTCATTTTTACAATTAGTTATTTGTTTTAGTCCTCGAATTCAAGTTTAGCCACACCCCTGTAACGCTCGTTATCTACATGCATGATCCACATGCTTTCCCCATATTTACCCTTCATCTTCGATCTATAGGCGTCTACAGCTTCTTTATCATCCTTATAGTGTGCGAGATATACGTACTTAAGTCCATTTTTTGGATTGGTGAAATATTCCACATCCAGTCCCTGGCCTTTTAGTTCGTCCATAAAACTTTTAAGATATTTCTCAGACTTGAAAACGTTGGCCACTATATAGTGCCCTTTGTTTACTCCGTCAATATTTCCAAATTTTCTGTTTATGATTTCCTTGTTGTAGTCGAACTGTGCAAACCTATCCTCTTCTTGTACAACTTTGGTCATAATAATCTTTTTAGGTTTGGGAGCAGTGGCCACCAAGTCAGAAGCATTATTTTGTAGAGTAGCCCCGTTGTATAACCCATCATTACTTATGTTGTGCGCCAAGAACAATCTGCTGGCCTTCTCTTCAATATCGGGCCGACTGTCATTAATTTCTCTTTTTACCATTCGCATCACCATTTCCAATCTACGTTCCATATCCCTTTTCCGATTGGTTTCCAACGAATCGAGCCTAAACAAGAGTTCGTTCAATACGGCATAGTTTTCCCCAGAAGTTTTCATTAATTGCTCCATCCCTTTTTCCAACGAAGTCAAAGGGAGGTAGTTTGGCTCATTGGTCTTTGCAACCACTGTTCCATCCTCATTTACTTCAACCATATCCTCTATATCCACTTGAACCAAATCTTCCGTAAGGGTGGGCACAAAGGAGTAAGCAAAGGAAATTTCATGGGTAACCCCTAAATTGTCGAGATTATTGGAAAGACCTCTTTCAAAATTATACCCTAGGGAGAGTCTACGATTAAGGTTGAATCCTGTTCCTGCCGAAGCACCATAAAAACTATCGTATCCTCCCTGGATCCATCCCAGTTTGGGTAGATCTAAGATAATGCCCCCACCATAGGTTACATCTTCTTTTCCCACAAACCGGGCCCGTGCCAATGGCATTAACCGACCACTTTCAAATATGCCATACTTATTGTTGAATATATGGGCATATTGCAGGTGGGTAGAAAAGGTCTTTTCATCAAATTCAGTCAATGATTTACCTGTTTTGAGATTAAAATCAACCAGGTTTTCAGCAAACACACCAAAATCAAACTTTCCATAGGAAATATTAAATCCTGGTTGAAAAGATATCAGGGAAGAATTTTGAAGTTCGCTCAACAGAGGGTCCTCCTCAACCGTGATTGCCGTGTTTTGATCAAATTTACTGCGATAGTAGGGAATATTCATCCCAAAAGTAAAGTTACTTTTTTTACTTAACCTGACACCATAGGCATAATTGGCCATAATCCCCAAATTGGAAATAACTCCTTCGCTTTGATTATATAAGCTAAGGCCCAATCCCGTGCGGTCATTGATCCGGCCGCTATAACTAAGGAAATAGTTTTGAATGTTGTCGTCAAAATAGGCGGCCTGACTACGGTTAAATAGATTTATATAGGACTTATCCTCCCGTACCGTGGAAAAGGTTGGATTAATTAAAAACCTATTGAATTTTAGCAAATTCTGAAAAGGAACGTCATAGGTGACATAGGGGTTTTCTTCCTGTGAACTTACTTTGAAAAAGGCCATAAATATGAGTAATAGAATGGTATATCCTTTTATTTTTACAATAAAAAATAGGGTAGTTTTACAAATCATAGGATGAGTGGTTTTGTGTTAAAAATAGGGCATGCCAAAGAAGGACTTTAGGTCCTTTTTTGGAAAAATAATCTATAACTACAGAAACCTAGTAGGGTAAATTTGGGGGACATAGGCTAAGTATTTTTAATTGGGACGAAGAACAATATATAGCCTTTTCGGATAAAACACCAATTTATTCGATGAAGAGCATTTAGGGCAATAACATTAAGACGGTGAATTTTTGATCGAAAATGATATCTACTTTTTAATATAACCCAATTTTCTTTTGGTTTTTTTACCAATAAATTGTTGGAGATGCCCTTCGTAGGAACTAATTATAAGTTCATATACAAACTCAAAAAACGGAATGTAACTTTTATTCTGCCCTTTTATGATTTCAAATTCTTTTTTGTCATATGCATACTTAACAAAATATTTGCCATCGCTATTTTTTCTGAACATCATATGAATTAATATTAATTCCTCAGGTAAGGTTTCAGGAGCCTTGCAAACTGTTAACCCAACTCCAAAATGCCAATAGTTATCCTCCTTTAAAACAATAGCATGTATTAATGCAGGGGTTACAAGTTCAAAACCATCTTCCTTGTTTATATAATATAATGAAAATTGACTTTCTGGTATGTCGTAGTAGGCCTTTAGTTCCCTTACAATTTCCATGGATAGTATATGGCAATCTGTCTTGTAAGCTTCAAATCTTTCTTGTGCATTGCCATAAGCAATACACATCATGTGAAATTTTGTAAGTTCCATTGCTAAAGTTTTAATCCTGTAATAGTCTTCAAAATAGTGATTTTCTAACAAAATGTTTCGTTTTGTTTGACCAATGTCCAAATACTTTTTGTTGTTATTTTAACATTGGAATTACAAATTATCCAACTGGTTACTTTTTTTATCCGCGCTTATTGTCCAAAAGAATCCCACAAAAAAGAAACTATCAGCTGGGGGTCGAATAGCTTGTCGAATAAAATTTCCGCTCACATCTGGCGTCTTTGCATATTGATATCCACTTATATTATTAAATCCCAATGTATTGCTCACTGAAAAGTACAGGATTTTTTGGGGCGATACCAGATAGGCCCAATTAAAACTAAGGTTGTTATAAGATTGGGTTTTAGCATCCATAAAACCTGCGGTATTTGGATTGTCGTACGGCCTCCCGGAGGCAAAATTGTATGATAAGCCCCCTTGTGAACGAAGCTCGTCTACCCAATATTTAGTGACCACAGAGAAATTGTGCTTGGGGGCGAAATCAGGAGTAGCCTTGGCCCTGAAATTTTGATAGTCGCGCTGAGTATTCAAAAAGGAGTAGGAAACCCAATAATCGAGATTATTAATGTTTTTGTTGTCACGCCAAAAAACATCAACACCTGTGGCATATCCACTTCCTTGGTTATTAAAATTGGAATCGAACTCGGCGAACTCTGTATCAAACTTGACCAAAGCATCGTATTTTTTATAATAAGTCTCCACCCTAAAGGTTGTGCCATCACCCGAATATTGATAATTTAAAATATAATGTGTAGTCTTTTCCGTATCCAAATCTTGATCGAATTTTTGATATTCTGTTAATGGATTTTGGTAAAAGTCTCCATATGCCATTGAGAATTGTCCTTTTTCACTGCTTTTGTAAGCCAATGATAGTCTTGGTGAGAAACTAAAGTCATTAAGGATTTTGCTATGTTCTGCCCTTGCTCCCAGTTTAACGGCAAAACGGTTACTAAAGAATATATCCGCTTCAGAAAACAGGGCTCCCAATTTATCATGATAGTCACTTTCGAAGTTAAAACCATCCGTTGCGGCAAAGGTATCCTTGTA
>CAXMOE010000094.1:0-10590 GCA_964194835.1 uncultured Flavobacteriaceae bacterium
TGCTTATACACATACCTCATTGGGTATTGGGGATGCGGTTAAGGCCATAGAATCGCCTGTTATTGAGGTACATATCTCAAATACATTTAAAAGGGAAGATTTTAGGCATGTATCTCATATCTCCTCAGGAGCCAAAGGCGTTATTTTGGGTTTTGGTTTACAGAGTTATGACTTAGCCATCCAAAGCTTTTTATAAGTGCTGTCTTAAATACTTTTTATCGATATAAAAAGTACCAAACGGCAAAAGAGATGCGATAAACAACACTGAATATCTTTTGAACCCCCAATTTTTTTCAAAACACAAAACCGTTGCAAAAATCACATAGGCAATGAACAAAAATCCGTGCGCATAACCAATGTAAATATTGGGCTCCCGAACTTGAAACAAATATTTTAAGGGCATGCCCAATCCAAAAAGTAATAAGTATGAAATACCCTCAAGGATGGCGGTAATTCTAAAGGTTTTTAACATTAATTATCGGGTGTTGAGGTGTATATAAATTTGCTTATTTCTAAGTTCTGTATTCCTTCTCTTCTAAAATATTATAAATGAATAACCTCATCATAGGCATCTGCCACTGCTTCCATAACTGCTTCACTCATGGTAGGGTGGGGATGTACTGCCTTTAATATTTCATGTCCGGTTGTTTCCAACTTACGTGCAACCACTGCTTCGGCAATCATATCAGTAACACCTACTCCGATCATATGACAACCCAACCATTCGCCATATTTGGCATCAAAGATTACCTTAACGAATCCATCGGGATTTCCAGCAGCTTTCGCTTTTCCACTGGCAGAGAATGGAAATTTACCAACTTTAATTTCGTATCCTTTTTCTATTGCCTGTTTTTCTGTCATTCCCACAGAAGCAACTTCTGGCATACAATAGGTACACCCTGGGATATTTCCATAATCCAAAGGTTCTACATGCATTCCAGCAATTTTTTCCACACATAGAATTCCCTCGGCGGAGGCAACGTGTGCAAGGGCCTGTCCTGGAGTTACATCACCAATGGCATAATATCCGGGAATATTGGTCTGGTAGTAATCGTTTACCATTATTTTGTCCCGATCCGTTGCAATCCCAACTTCCTCCAACCCGATGTTTTCAATATTGGATTTTATTCCTACGGCTGACAACACTATATCTGCTTCCAAGATTTCTTCACCTTTGGAAGTTTTTACGGTTGCCTTAATGCCTTCTCCCGAAGTATCCACATGAGTCACTTCAGCTGCGGTTTTTATTTTAATCCCTGCTTTTTTAAGACTTCGTTCGAGTTGTTTAGAGATATCCTCATCTTCTACCGGAACAACATTGGGTAAAAACTCTACCACAACAACTTCAGTTCCCATAGCATTGTAGAAGTAGGCAAACTCTATTCCTATGGCCCCACTTCCAACAACTATCATCTTTTTAGGCTGTTTTTCCAAGGTCATGGCTTCACGGTAGCCAATAACTTTTTTGCCATCCTGTGGTAAGCTAGGCAACTCCCTGCTTCGTGCACCGGTTGCAATAATGATATTTGTGGCCGAATATTCTGTTTCCTTGCCATCTGCCCCGGTTACCGTAACTTTTTTGCCAGGTTTTAATTTCCCATAACCGTTAAGGACCTCAATCTTATTTTTTTTCATCAAGAATTGGACGCCTTTGCTCATTGCACCCGCAACTCCTCTACTTCGTTGTACCACGGCGGTAAAATCCTTGTCAACTCCATCTGCCTTAAGACCATAGTCTTCTGCATGCTGAAGATATTCGAATACCTGGGCAGATTTTAGTAAAGCTTTGGTAGGGATACAGCCCCAATTTAAACATACACCCCCAAGACTTTCCTTTTCTATAATGGCCGTTTTGAGACCTAATTGTGCTGCCCTAATGGCAGTTACATAACCACCGGGACCACTACCTAAAACAATAACATCGAAATTACCCATTTAAATATTTTTTTGAAGAGCCAAAGTTACAAAACCAAACCCGAAAGCCCATAACTGACATTTAAAAAATGGGATGAGGATGTTGTTTTTATCAAGAGGGGAAAATTATTTGGAGATTTTCTCTTTGTTAAAAGCCTTTGAACCTCCTTTGGGAATGGATAAGGAAATCCATTTATCTCCCTTGTGCATTTTACCCAGATGTACAATTTGACCAATATGATATGCATAGTGGGCGAGTTGCCGGTTCATAGCTTCGATTATGGTATGTTCTTCATTTCTAATTTTAATTAGGGTATCGAAATTCGACCCACGTACAGAAGCCACTGCACTGAAAAGACACTCCCATCCTTGCTCCCATGCATTTATCATTTCTGTTTTTGTGGAGTATGAATCTGTAAATTCACTTTCTCGGTCCCGCCATGATTTCTCCCCATCTTCTGTCAGGAAATGAGTCCATCTACTAATCATATTTCCTGTGATATGTTTTACAATTAGTGAAATACTGTTATCACCCTGGTTATAAGTGAGATTAAGATCTTGATCGTTAAGCTGCGAAAATGTGTTATCCCCTAAGGTTTTATAACGTTCAAATTCAAACAGTAAACTGTTTATATAATTCTCTTGCTGATTCATCGTTGTGTAAGGTAAATATTGAAAATATATATAATGGTAAGCTTAAATACAGCCAAGGATTTAATTACTGATCATCACAATCGAGTAAAATATCCTATTAATTCCGCTCCTTTTTGTCTGGGAACACAAATCATGTGCTGGGCAATTACTCTTTGTTTGGCACAAAATTAAGTGCAGCCCCATTAACACAATGTCTAAGTCCCGTGGTTTCAGGAGGGCCATCATTAAATACATGACCTAAGTGTCCTCCGCAGACCGCACAGTGTTCCTCCGTCCGTGCATACCCAATTTTGTAATCCACGTCAAATGCCACGTTACCTTCTATTTCCTTATCGAAGCTCGGCCATCCGGTACCAGAATCAAACTTGCTATCGCTCCTAAACACCTCGGTTCCACAGCCAGCACAGACATAAACACCACTATCCTTATTATCCAGTAATTCACTACTGAACGTATTTTCGGTACCCGCTTTTCGGAGTATGAAGAACTCAATATCTGTAAGTTGTTTTCTCCATTCCTCTTCTGTCTTGGTAATCCTAAAGATTTCCTTTTCTTGGGTATTTTTTTCCGATATTGCTTCTTTCTCTTGGGAAATACCTCTACACCCTACCAAGGTTATACAAAGGGCAATTAAAAGTTTATTTAACATGGGTATATGTTTTAAGTGATTAACTCTGAATAATCTTAATTTCTATTATTCACTTCAAATTTAAGATAGTAAAAGCAGTTGAGAAATTAAAGTTTTATTAATACTAGGGAAGATAAAACTAATAAAAGGCCCTGTTCCTAATAAGGAAGGCAGGGCCTTTTATTTATTATTTGCTAAATCACTACAGTTTTATTTTTTGAATATCGCTTTCATCCAAACCTATACTTTGCAGTACCGCATCAATATTGGAGGTGTCCATTTTAGACCCTTGCAAAGCATCTGCTGGGATAACGGCAATGCGAAAAACCTGGTCTTGTGTATCACCGGGAAGTAATAGATTTATATCAAAGTCGGTCTCCAAGAAGATACTAACGTCCAAAAAAGTATGGTCATAGTTATATTGTAGAAGACCTTGGTTTACTATTAGGGTCTGTGGCAATAATCTCCATATATCGACAGGCTCACCGTTATTGTCCTCGGTTTGGTCAAATAAAATATAAACCAGGACCACATCGGTTTCAAATACTTCTATAGTCTGGGGGAAGTCAAATAAAATGGAATAGTTGTTCTCTGGTGTAAAACTTCCTTGAATATCGATAACCTGACCTAAAATATTTATACCGTCCTGTCCATCCAATCCATCTAGGCCATCAAATCCGTCAAAACCTGGAGGCCCAGTTGGACCCTCACAGGAAATAATGAATAAGGCTAAAATAGTTCCCAATGTCAATGTAATTTTTCTCATAATTTTATGTCTTTAATTTTTGGATTTAATATATCGGAATGTTAAAGGTCCCGGGTTATTTTTTGATATAATTACAAAAAGCATTCCAAAAAACGATTTATCAGAAAAAAGTCTGATTGTTATATATAAAACAATACATCTCTCTATATTATAAAACGACAAAAGTTTTTGGGTATTTAAAACGAAAATTATGCCTTTCAAAATTTTTGTTTACTTAGAAATTCCTATTTTTAGCAAAACCAAGCAAACCAAAATTATGTTAAGACAACAACGCGTTGTAATAGAGAACATTACTCCACAACTTGAAGGAGGGGCATTTAATATTAAAAGGGTAGTGGGAGAAATGGTTACAGTTACCGCCGACGTTCTACCCGATGGACATGATGTAATTCAGACAGAGGTTATATATAAGCACATAAGTGATAAAAAATATCAAGATGTCCGTATGGAACATCAAGGAAATGATGTGTATACGGCCACTTTCAAGGTCGAAAAACAAGGTGTTTACGAATACAAGGTGCAAGGGTGGGTAGATTATGCCCTAAACTGGCAACATGGCATTGAATCTAAAATAGAGGATGGCCAGGATGTGAAGAGCGAATTATTGGATGGTGTCCAATACCTACAACAAATCAGCAAAAAGGCCACGGCCAAGGAAAAAACCTATATTGACAAATTGATCGAGCTGTTTCAGGAAGATAAATTGTATGAAAAAGCAATTGCTGAAGCAATTTCTGAGAATTTACACCAGCTGTTTCTCAAGTATCCTGAGCGCTTCTTGGCCAATACAAGTGCATCTTTGGAAGTCTATGTAGATCGAAAAAAAGCAAATTTTAGCACCTGGTACGAATTTTTCCCACGATCATCTTCTTCAAAGGAAGGCACACATGGAACTTTTGCGGATTGCGAGCGCTTACTGCCACGGATTGCCAATATGGGATTTGATGTATTGTATTTCCCCCCAGTGCATCCCATTGGTGAAGTAAATAGGAAAGGAAAGAATAATACGACCAATGCTAAACAAGGTGATGCAGGCGTACCTTGGGGCATCGGATCCAAACTAGGTGGGCATAAGGCCATTCATCCAGAGTTGGGATCTGAGGAAGACTTTAAAAAGTTGGTAAAGAAGGCAAAAGATCAGGATATAGAGTTAGCCATGGACCTCGCATTTCAGGCGGCACCAGACCATCCTTATGTTTCCTCCAATCCTGAATGGTTTAGAAAAAGACCCGATGGTAGTATTCAATACGCTGAAAACCCTCCAAAAAAATACCAGGACATTGTTAACTTTTATTTTGAGACCCAGGCCCAAAAAGAGCTGTGGGAAGAACTGTTGAGTGTTGCCATGTATTGGGTAGACCGCGGTATAACGATTTTTAGGGTAGATAACCCGCATACCAAACCATACTATTTTTGGAATTGGTTAATTGCTGAAGTAAAAAAGAAGAATCCTGATGTGCTCTTTTTAGCTGAAGCTTTTTCTAGACCCAAAGTAATGCAGCAATTGGCCAAGCAAGGATTTTCACAATCATATACCTATTTTACATGGAGGGTAAGAAAGCATGAACTTGTAGAATATTTGAACGAGCTGACCAAAACAGAATTACGGGAGTATTATAGACCTAATTTTTGGCCTAACACCCCAGATATAAATCCATATCACTTGCAAGGAGCCAATGAGGCCATGCATCTATCACGATATGCATTGGCGGGCACTATGTGTGGAAATATTGGAATTTATGGGCCAGTCTTCGAATTTATGGAGTCTGATGCGATGCCTGGTAAAGAAGAATATCTGAATTCAGAAAAATATGAAATAAGGCATTGGGATTGGTCCGCAGAAAATAAATTGACCTATCTGATCGGTAAGATCAATGAGGCGCGTAAAAACCATAGCTCGCTACAGCAGACTAACAACATCCAATTTTGCCATATTGAAAATGAAAATTTAATTGCATTTTATAAATGGAACGATGACAAAACCGACGAAACTCTTTCCATTATAAGTTTAGACCCACATTATGCACAACAAGGAGTAGTTCAAATACCCATGGACGCCTTGGGCATACATTATGGCCATTCCCTAAATATGCATGATGTTATAACTGGCAATAGTTATATTTGGGATAACGAATGGAACTTTGTTGAACTGAATCCCACCTTACCTATTCATTTGTTCCACATAAAAAAATAACCATGGCAAAAAAGAAGCAAGAACCCATGTTAAGTCCACCCTATGTCTTTGATGTCGCATGGGAAGAACTTTTGGAGAATAAAACATTTATTAAACTATTTCTTTCAGATATTCTGGAAGAATACATTTTAAAGCAACGTTGGTACGGAGGTAAGGCCAGTAAGTTAAAATATGTAGAGCTACAAGAGTATTTTAGGATCCAGCAAGGGGATGAAATGTATTATGGTCTGCTTATGGAAGTGAACTTTGAGGAGGCGTTTTATCAGCATTATTTTCTGCCCATTGCGTTCGTTTCAGATGAAAGTTTTGCAGAAAAGGATCGTATTTTACCACTGACCATAAAGGGACAGGAAGGGTTTATTATAGACGCCCTTAATTTGGAAGCTTTTCGAAAATTGGTGTTTGAACGTATAGTAAAAGCTGTGCCCAACGATACAACTAGGGTAAGTTATCATAAGAGTGTTAATTTTATGGATACCGAATATGTTTCTTCCCGATTTATGGGATTGGAACAAAGCAATACCTCCATTATTATTAATGATAAATCGGTAATAAAATTCTTTCGTAGAATTTATGCGGACAAGAATCCAGATTACGAAATGAGCCGCTTTCTATCAGAACGTAAGGAGTATAAAAACACTCCCCCTTATCAGGGAAGCCTTAGTATAAAAGATTCTGAAAATGCAAATATTACAATTGCATTAATGCAGGAATTAGTGCCCAACCAAGGAGACGCGTGGGATTATTTTTTAAAAGAACTGCAAAAAGTTTTTGCCAATCTAGAGCATAAGCATATAGATGTGAATAGGCTGCCAAAAACAGAAATGTTTAATCGATTGCAGATTACAAATGTACCTCCTGAGATTATTGATTGGGTGGGACTCAATATTTTTTTAAAGCTTCAAGTCCTAGCGAAAAGAACTGCTGAAATGCATATTGCCTTGGGTTCTGAATTTGAAGATACTAGTTTTACGCCAGAACATTTCAATGGAGATTATGAAGTCTGGTTAAAAAATAGATTACTTTACCAGTTCCAAAACCGTCTAAATATTGTAGAGAACAACCTACATAGATTAGACGGATTGTCCTTGGAATTGGCCAAAGAGTTTTTGGAACGTAAAAATGAAATTAGAAAACGCTTTGTCAATTTTGATTGGACCAAATTAAAAGGGGAACGTATTCGTGTTCATGGCGATTATCATCTAGGACAAATATTGGTGAGGGACCAGGATTTCTATTTACTGGATTTTGAAGGAGAACCGGAAAGTACCATTAGGGACAGAAAAGTAAAACAACCACCTTTAAAAGATATAGCCGGGCTTTTTCGTTCGTTTCATTACGCAATTTATGCAACAATTTTTACGCATGGGGAGAGTTACCCCTATTCCCAGGATGATCTTTTTAAGGCAGGAGAGGTTCTTTATAGGTATTTTATAGGGGTATTTTTGGAAACCTATATTAGCCTTATTCAAGAAAACAATTTGAACATAGGTTATAACCAAGAGCGAATTTTTATACTTAAATATTGTATGCTGGAGAAAGCCGTATATGAATTGGGTTACGAAATGAATTCCAGGCCTATGTGGGCTGTGATACCACTAGAAGGTATTATGAGTATTATTAATGAATCTAACTAACAAAAAAGATATGGGCAAAGTTATACCCCACAGTTTATTTTCTGAATTTGATATTAATCTGTTCAAAGCAGGAAAACATTATAGACTGTATGAAAAACTGGGTTCTCACCTGGTAGAAGTAAATGGAGAAAAAGGCACTTACTTCGCGGTATGGGCCCCATCTGCCAAGTCTGTTGCCGTGGTGGGCGATTTCAACTATTGGTTGGAAGGTGATCATAAGCTCAATGTGCGTTGGGATGGAAGTGGTATTTGGGAAGGATTTGTTCCAGGGCTGGATAAGGGTACATTATATAAATACAAGATACAATCCAATCACAATGATATAATGACAGAAAAAGCGGATCCCTTCGCAAGATATTGTGAGCATCCGCCAAACACGGCATCCTTGGTGTGGGATGCATCATACAAATGGAAGGACAAAAAATGGATGGGGTACAGGGAAGACAAAAATGGTCTGGACAAACCGTATGCTGTGTATGAAGTACATTTGGGTTCTTGGAAACGAAAAGATGGCAATAAATTTATGTCCTATCTTGAGCTTGCTGAGGATTTGGTGAATTATGTTAAGGAAATGAATTTCACCCATGTGGAATTCATGCCCATTATGGAATTTCCTTATGATCCTTCCTGGGGTTACCAGCTTACCGGTTATTTTGCCCCTACCTCAAGATTTGGAAAGCCTGAGGATTTTAAGTTATTGATCGATAAATTGCACCAAAATGATATAGGGGTCATATTGGACTGGGTTCCTTCGCATTTTCCGGAAGATGCCCATGGTCTGGGATACTTTGATGGCTCACATTTATATGAACACCCAGATAGGCGCAAAGGATACCATCAGGATTGGAAAAGTCTTATTTTTAATTATGGTCGAAACGAGGTGCGGGCATTCTTAATTAGCAACGCCCTGTTTTGGTTAGACCAATATCATGCAGATGCCCTGCGGGTAGATGCAGTGGCCTCCATGCTTTACTTGGATTATTCCAGGGAAGAAGGGGAATGGGAACCCAATATTTATGGAGGTAGGGAGAACTTGGATACCATTTCCTTCCTGAAAGACCTCAATGAAGAAGTCTATAGTAGTTTTAAAGGGGTACAGACCATTGCTGAAGAATCAACTTCGTTTTCAATGGTATCCAGACCAGTCGGAATTGGAGGTCTTGGCTTTGGAATGAAATGGATGATGGGTTGGATGCACGATACGCTCGAATATTTCAAAAAGGAACCCATTTACAGAAAACATCATCAGAACGACCTTACCTTTAGTATGACTTATGCGTTTACGGAAAATTTCATGCTTCCTTTCTCACATGATGAGGTAGTATATGGCAAGCAGTCCCTTTTGCATAGAATGCCAGGGGATGAATGGCAGCGTTTTGCAAATTTAAGGCTACTTTTTAGCTATATGTACACCCATCCCGGGACAAAACTAATTTTTATGGGTGCCGAATTTGGACAACCCTCGGAATGGAACTTTCAAAATAGCTTGGATTGGTATCTTTTGCATTATGATTTTCATTTAGGCATACAGGAGGTAGTAAAAGACCTTAACAAAATCTACAAGGAATACCCTGCATTGTACGAAAAGCAGTTTAGTACGGAAGGATTCCAATGGATAGATTACGGGGATAGTGAAAATTCAATCCTTACCTATATTCGAAAAGGGCATGACGCCAAAAACGATCTTATTGTGGCATGTAATTTCACCCCGATACCACGAGAGAACTATAGAGTTGGCGTTCCAAAATCTGGACAATTAAAAGAAATTTTTAATAGCGATGATAAAAAATATGGTGGTAGTGGTATGAGTAATAAAGCCGTTAAACCGACTAAAACACCATGGCATGGGTACGATAAATCCGTTAAAATTACCATTCCACCGCTCGGGGTTGTTATATTTCAGTAATATTATACGTAAAAAGTACGTCTATAACGTTATAGTTTATAATTCGTGATAATATCATTTTACTTTTACAACGGAAAGCCCTATTGTTGTGGGCCATAAAACCAACTGTTTATGATTACGAATACGGAATTGGAATATAAAGGTAATTTATACCCCAACCATATAATAGATTTTAAAAAGGAAAGCGATAAACTTTATTTCACAACTGAAAACGGAGTTGTCCTCGAAATCACTGTGCTTCGTGATAGTGCATTGCGTTTTAGATACGCTACCGAGAATATTTTTCAACCCGATTTTTCCTATGCCATTAGTGAGGATGCCAGTATTGGGTATAACCACTTACAAGTGGAGGACAACGAAACGGAATATTTGGTGGAAACCTCCAAATTAAAAATACTGGTTGATAAGAAAACCTTGCGCACCCAAATTTCGGACTTGGAGGGTAATATAATCAATGAGGACGAATTGGGATTCCATTGGGAAGAAAACCACGAGTTTGGGGGTAATAACGTTAAGATGAGCAAAATTACCCAAGCAGCTGAGAGTTTTTATGGGTTAGGAGACAAAGCAACACATGCCAATTTAAAGGGTAAACGCGTTGAAAACTGGGCAACTGACCAGTACGCTTTTGGCAAGGATCAGGATCCTTTATATAAAGCAATTCCCTTTTACGTTGGCTTACATAATGATAAGGCATACGGAATTTTCTTTGACAATACATTTAGAACGAGCTTCGATTTCTCCCATGACAAACGAAACGTTACCAGTTTTTGGGCAGATGGAGGGGAATTGAACTACTACTTTTTTTATGGACCAAAAATTTCCCAGGTTGTCACATCATACACGGATTTGACAGGAACACCAGAATTACCGCCCTTATGGGTTCTTGGA
>CAXMOE010000095.1:0-10571 GCA_964194835.1 uncultured Flavobacteriaceae bacterium
TTTTATCACTGTCCCTGTATTACCCATTCTGGCTTTAGTGTTTATTAAAGGATTAAAACAGGCACGATTAATTGCATTGATTGGAAGTCTTATCCAATTTGGGATGGCCATTAATCTTGTGTTTGCCTATTTTACTGAAAGAGGTACGAACAATGATATTATGGTGTTTGTCAAAGATGTAGTTTGGTATGAGCAATTTAATATACATTACAATATTGGCGTTGATGGCATTTCAGTGGCTTTACTGTTATTAACTTCAATAGTGGTGTTGGCTGGCGTATTCATCTCATGGAAAATAAAAGATTGCTGTAATCCCAATGTATCTGCTAATAGGAATCTGGGGTTCAGGGCCAAAAGAATATTCTGCAATGAAATTGACTTTAATGTTAATGGGAGCTTCAGCGGTTTTATTGGTTGGTATATTAGGTATTTATTTCAATTCAAATGCCGATGGAGGAGCTTTAACATTCAATATATTAGAAATTGCTCAAGTTAATATTCCTATTGAAGCACAAAAATTATTTTTTCCATTGACCTTTATTGGGTTTGCGGTTATTGGAGCCTTATTTCCATTTCATACCTGGTCACCAGATGGTCATGCTTCTGCACCAACTGCAGTATCGATGTTACATGCTGGTGTATTAATGAAGTTAGGAGGTTATGGTGTATTCAGAGTGGCTATGTACTTATTGCCTGAAGGGGCTTTAGATTGGTCTTGGTTCTTTATTATCCTGTCAGTTATTGGAGTTATTTATGGTGCATTTGCTGCCTTAAAACAAACCGACTTGAAATACATCAACGCTTATTCATCAGTGAGTCATTTAGGCTTGGTCCTGTTTGCGCTATTGATGCTGAATAAAACAGCATGGAATGGAGCTATTATTCAATCCCTATCTCATGGATTTATGACAGCATTGTTCTTTGCATTAATAGGGATGATTTATGAAAGGACACATACCAGAGATATTAGAAAATTAGGAGGTTTGCTTAAAGTGATTCCGTTTATTTCAGTTGTTTACGTTATTGCAGGGTTGGCATCATTGGGCTTACCAGGATTTAGTGGCTTTGTAGCCGAAATGAACATCTTTGTTGGCGCGTTTCAACATGACGATTTGTTTTATAGAACAGTGACTATAATTTCGGTATCTGCCATAGTGGTGACTGCAGTTTATATTTTACGTGTGGTAGGTATAATGCTTATGGGACCAGTAAAAAATGAATCATTTGTAAGCTTGCAGAGGGTAACATGGTACGAGAAATTTGGAATATTGTTATTATTAATTCCAATAGTAGGAATAGGAGTTGCGCCATTATGGTTAAGTAATATGATATTAGAAAGTTTGCAACCTTTTATTCATAGGTTGTTGTAGAAATTAAATAGAATCTAAATAATGAATCTTAGTAATTTTTTATTGATGAGACACGAAATAATACTCTTGGCAGTTATTTTACTGCTGATTGTAGCCGAAGTTTCTATATCCCAAAACAAAAAAAATAGCATTGTACATTTGGCTATTTTCTTGTTTGGCATTCATACTATTGTAGGTTTTATGACTATTGAAGAAAGTAGTTTGTTTGGAGGAATGTTTCGCACCAATGCTCTGATTCATTTTTTTAAAAATGTATTGAATATTGGCGTACTCGTTTTGCTTTTACAATCAGGTGATTGGTTGCAGGAAAAAATAGTTCAGGAGAATAAAGGAACAGAATTTTTTGCATTACTGTTTTCTTCTTTACTAGGAATGTATTTTATGATTTCGGCAGGAGATTTTCTAATGTTTTATTTAGGATTAGAATTATCGATGCTTCCTGTCGCTGCCTTAGCAGCTTATGAATCTGCTAAAAGAAAATCTAGTGAATCAGGAATCAAGTTAATTCTCTCATCAGCTCTAGCTTCAGGAATCTCGTTGTTTGGAATTTCAATGTTATACGCAACTACAGGCTCTATTTATTTCAATGATATTGCTGAAGTAATTACTACAAGCAACTTATCTGTTTTGGGGTTTATCCTGTTTTTTGCAGGTTTGGCATTTAAAATTTCGTTGGTGCCATTTCATTTTTGGACTGCGGATGTTTACGAAGGAGCTCCAATTAGTATTGCCTCCTATTTGTCTGTAATTTCGAAAGGTGCAGCAGTATTTATACTCATGATATTACTATTTACTGTACTAAAACCATTGATGCATATATGGGAAAATATGGTTTACGGTATTGCTGTTGCGACTATGTTTATCGGGAATTTATTTGCGATGCGACAACAAAACATGAAACGCTTTTTAGCCTTTTCATCTATTGCTCAGGCAGGATTTATATTACTGGGTTTGATTATTGGCAATCAGTTAGGAACTGCCACTGTGGTTTATTTTGTATTGGTATATGTGTTTTCAAATTTAGCTGCTTTTGGAGTTGTTCAGGCCATTTCCCTTAAAACAGGAAAAGAAGATATTAACGATTATGAAGGCTTGTATAGAACCAATCCGAAGTTGAGTTTGGTAATGATGTTAGCTCTATTTTCCTTAGCCGGAATTCCACCTGTTGCTGGATTCTTTGGGAAGTTTTTCTTGTTTACCGCAGCTGCAAGTGAAGGATATTATTTATTAGTGTTTATAGCAGTGGTTAACGTCACCATTTCGTTATATTATTACCTGTTGGTGGTGAGAGCGATGTTCTTGCGAAAAAGTGAAAATGCCATTCCGTTTTTTAAAAGTAAAATCTATATGAGGTTAGGACTTATTATTACTGTGATTGGTATTTTGGTACTTGGGATATATAGCCCGTTATACGATTATATTTATGAATTAAGCGCTATTTTTAATTAAGAGATTATGCCTTTAGGAGGAAAACATATGTTTGGGAGTATAGAGGAGACGAGAGTCACTTTTGTTGAAAAGGGAGTGACTGAAGATCGTAGCGTCTTTTTAAAAAAGTTACTCGAACATAATGGTTTTGAAGTGTTGATTGGAGAAGATAAAAAGAAAACTGAAGAAGACCCTCAATTGTATACAGTTGGAGTTACCGATATGGTATTTAATCCAACAATCTGGGTTTACCAACGCAAGTTAAAAACATTTGATGGTCATAAAGTCACTCCAGATTATTGGAATCAACAAACGGAAGATACACATCCCCAATATTGGAAGAGCCGTTAAAACATAATCAACCATCCTCTTTAACGATTTTAACAGCAATTTAGGCCCCTCTGGCAAGGTATTTGTTACTTTTACCCCGAATTCACGAGTTTATCTGGCCTATGAGATTCGCATTTTTAATATTGACTTTCGCTTTGCTGTCATTTCATGGGACCGCACAGACCGATATACCAGCAGTTCAGCCCTTGAAAATTGATGGCAATAACAATCTTGACAATAAAAACCGTGGAACAGCTTTAAAAATGCCTTCGGTAATAGACCCCAATTATAATTATAATTTAAAGGACTCGCTTACTGCCAGAAACATAAAAATGCTGCCTGATAATGAATTGGTACAAGCAGGGCACAACCTTAAGATTGATACAAAAATTGGGAAAAGAGAAAAAGATAAAGCTAATAAGCATTATGGGGATACTTATCTGGGCGATATAAAAAATAACGGCAAATTTGTGGGCATTGTGTGTCGTGACCATGAATTTGTAGATGGTGATAGGGTAAAAATTTACGCCAATGGCGAGGTTGTAGAACCCAATATTTTATTGACTAGTGCCTTTAAGGGTATTAACTTGAATTTGGACAAAGGGTTTAACAGATTGGATTTTGAGGCCTTAAACCAAGGATCTTCTGGTCCTAATACTGCTCAAGTAGATGTATATGACGAAAAAGGTCAGCTCATTTATTCCAACAAATGGAATCTGTCCACCGGTTCTAAGGCATCCATGATTATCGTAAAGGAATAAACTAATTCCCCTGTTTTTCTCCTGGATGATACGTCCTTTTGGCTCTTTTTAATACATCTTCTTTATAAAAGGCCACATCTTTAAATTCCTTATCTGCATAGCGTTGTGCTTGGTCATTAAAATGTGAAGAACTAGGATCGCCACTCTGTCCACCTGCCAACATGCTTTTGGCCTTGATTTTATTTCCAAACTCAACCACTGCCACAAAACTATTGCCCCTGGTACCGTAAATTTTCTTGGTTTCATTATCATATCGGGCACCATAAGCCGCTAGGGCACCCCACCGTCCAGATGCAAAACCAACTGGAATACTTGCTAGATCATCATCAAACGGTTGGTAAATGTCGCCATTAATGCGCTGATAGCGGTTAATTTCACCCCAAGGGGTGTTCCAGGAATCAAAATCTTTTTCCAGTAGCTCAACAATCTCAGCAAAAATTCTTAATCTTTCCTCATACGGGGATTGGGTTCCAAAAAAAGTCATTAGTTCCATATCACTTAAACCATCTGGTCGATTCCCTTTTTTTCCATACAATGTTCCATAATAATGAGCCAAGGACATGGCGACCGATTCCCTGGATGTCTTAAAATCCCAGTTTCGCAATTCTTCAATTGCGTTTTTGAGTTTAGGGTAATGATTGCCTTTCAAATCATATGCCTCCACCAATCCAGGTATCAATTTCTCAAAAGCTGGTAGAAGGGGATCGTGAGCCAAATTAATCAAAGAATCCAAGGTATATCTATTTTTACCCTTTAATAAGTTGATTGCATGTACACCACGGAAATTTTCCCTGTCGAGGGACATATAACTGGGGTAGTTCTCTTTTTTGGGACTAAACTCCACGGCTGCTGTAAATGGTGTAGAGTTGCAATTTTGTAACCATCCATTTTCCGGATTCAACAACAATATATTCTCATCTATTGAGTGTAATCCTTGCCAATCTGTTTTAGGATTGCTCCCGTCCACAACTTCTGTATAATCGAACAAAGTATCCCGTACCGGAACAAAATTACCATGGAAATAAGCTATATTCCCTTGTGCATCGGCATAGACCGTATTATTGGAAGAATTTGTACGCATGTCCATCATTTCACGAAATCCTTCGTAGCCATCCTGTTTTGTCCGAATATAAGATTGTTCCAAGGCCTTTACAGGTTCCCACATTATAGCGGAGGCCACCCATTTTTCATTTTCCATATGGGTTATTGGGCCATGATGTGTATGGTACATTGGGAATGATTTTTCCTTAATGGTTTCCCCGTCCTTATATTTTAGGACAATCGAAGAAGTTTCCAACGGCTTAAGTTCTTCCCCGTATCGATAAAACAATTTTCCATCCATTTTTACAATGGTTTCCGCAAATTCATCCATAACATCTGTATAGGTAGAAGTATGCATCCACCCCGTTTTTTCGTTAAAACCTTGGTAAATAAAAAATTGCCCCCAGGTAACCGCTCCATATGCATTGAGTCCTTCTTCACTTACCGCATGGACTTCTCCCCTGAAATAAAAAGAAGTATGTGGATTAATAAGTAACATGGTGTTCCCAGATTGTGTTAAATTTCCAGAAATGGCAATTCCGTTGGAACCCTGTGGTTCCTTGGCTTCGTTTTTCCTTTTAATTTCAATCTCCTCTGCTTGGTGGATTTCCATTCCTTTTTCATAAAATGCCCTTATTTTTTCTGTTGATATCCGTTCAATATCACCTCCTATAGATCCTTCACTAAAATACATGGGCATCCAAGGTTCAAATCGGGACAGGAGTTTTGGCTGTATCTCAGGGTGAGTATGTAAATAATAATTTATACCATCAGCAAATGCATTACACAATTTATTTAACCAGGTCGGACTATTTTCATAATTGGCCATTGCCTCTTCCTGGGTCATAAAAAGTTTTGCCCGAAGATCGCTATACATCGCTTCTTGCCCCTCAATTTCGGCCAACCGGCCAATAGCCCATATGTAGTTCTGTTCCACCCGATTAAAATCGTCCTCACATTGTGCATATAACAATCCAAATACCGCATCAGCATCGGTTTTTCCATAAACATGGGGCACTCCAAAATCATCCCTTATGATTGTCGTGTTCTCCGCATGGTTCTGCCACCTATTTTGTTCTACAGAAAGATTTTCGGTCTTACAGGCCAACAAGCCTATAAGCATAAACAAATAAAGGAACTTCATTGCACTAATTCTATTTGTTTCCGGATAAGATACTAAGCTATCTTTAACTTCCAACATATTTTTGTTTATCTGTGAAATTAATGGTCTTGAATTTGTAATGCTAATTTTTGAACCTTAAAAAAGATCAGGTGAAAAGGCCAAGGTTAATTACATGCTTTTTTAAAGTAACTTGCACCTTTCAAAATTGAATTTAACAGATTATGCCCAACAAAAAAATAACCATTCTCAAAGCATTTAAAACAATCATATGGCCTCGTCGTAATTTGGTCTTTATCGGATTGGTTTTAATAGTAATAAGTAAGGCAGCCAGTTTTGTTGCTCCAATTTCCCTTAAATATTTAATGGATGATGTCATTCCCAATGACAACTTGGAGATGCTTAAACTATTGGTACTTGGGGTAGGACTTGCCATATTGGTACAGGCAGTAACTTCTTTTTTACTTACAAAGATACTAAGTGTACAGGCCCAATTTTTAATATCTGAGCTAAGAGCTCAGGTACAGAAAAAAGTGTTGTCCTTGCCCATTCGATTTTTTGATAATACGAAATCAGGTGCCCTAGTATCGCGTATAATGACAGACGTGGAAGGCGTGAGAAACCTAATCGGCACAGGTTTGGTGCAATTGGTTGGCGGTACCGTCACAGCGGTAGTAGCCTTGATCCTTCTATTAAGAACAAGTCCTTCCATGACCTTGTTCACTTTGATACCTTTGGCCATTTTTGCAACAATCGCATTAAAGGCATTCAAAATTATTCGTCCAGTTTTTAGAGCCCGGGGCAAAATTAATGCAGAAGTTACTGGAAGGCTTACCGAAACCTTGGGAGGTATTAGAGTCATTAAGGGGTTTAACGCGGAAGCGCAAGAGCATAGGGTTTTCGAAGCTGGCGTTGAAAAACTGTTTCTTAATGTAAAAAAGAGTCTAACCGCAACTGCTTTTATAACCAGTTCTTCGACTTTTCTGTTGGGTATAGCCACCACTGGAATAATGGGCATTGGAGGATATAAAATCATGGTGGATGAGCTAAGTATTGGAGAATTTTTAGAATTTACTTTCCTATTGGGGTTAATGGTGGCCCCAATAGTACAAATGAGCAATATTGGTAGCCAACTAACCGAAGCCTTGGCAGGATTGGACCGAACAGAAGAATTAATGAATACAACGGCCGAAGTTAGTGAAGAGGACAGAACCGTGGTTCTGGAAGATATTAAAGGGGACATCGTCTTTGATAATGTTTCATTTGCCTACGAAGAAAACAAGGAAGTGCTGCATAATATAAGTTTCGAGGTTAAGCCAGGTTCAGTAATTGCCCTTGTAGGAAGTTCCGGTTCCGGAAAATCTACGATTGCAGGTTTGGCAGCTACTTTTTTAAATCCACAATTGGGAACCATAACCATTGACGGAAAAGATTTATCCAAAGTTAATCTAAGTAGTTACCGCCAATATTTGGGTGTGGTTCTACAGGAGGAGTTTTTATTTGAAGGTACCATTCGTGAAAATATCCTGTTTCCAAGACCCGATGCCACAGAGGATGAATTACAAAAAGCGGTAACAGCAGCATATGTGGATGAATTTACGGATCGATTTGAGGAAGGGCTGGATACCCTGATCGGAGAGCGGGGAGTAAAACTTTCTGGAGGCCAACGACAACGTATTGCCATTGCAAGGGCCATTTTGGCAGATCCCAAAATTTTGATTTTGGACGAGGCTACTTCCAATCTAGATACCGAAAGTGAATCCCTAATCCAAAAGAGTTTGGCCGAACTTACCAAAGGGCGGACCACTTTTGTTATTGCCCACCGATTGAGTACCATAAGAAAAGCTGATCAAATTTTAGTGATTGAACATGGTCAGATTGCTGAACAGGGTACCCATGATCAGCTAATAGCCAAAGAAGGGAGATATCATAACCTATTTACCTATCAGGCGAGAATTTAGATGTCCATTATTGGTAAAATAATCTTGGTTTGAGTCTTTTGTAGTTTTTCAACAAGCTTATACCTCTCAACTTTCTGGGGCCAATTCAATCTCCAGGCCTTCCAATTCCTTGGTAATACGGATTTGGCAGCCTAACCTGCTGTTATCTTTCACATAAAAAGCCTCGGCCAACATAGCATCCTCGTCCTCCGATTTTTTAGGAAGAGCCATACCAGTTACCACATAACATTGACAGGACGCACACATGGCCATGCCGCCACACACTCCGATGGTTCCTTCAGGTGCCAGTTCATACGACCTAACCACTTCCATTATATTCATATTCATATCAGTTGGGGCATCCACTTCGTGAACAATTCCTTCCCTGTCTTTTATTTTGATCTTTATGTCTTTCATTAATCTATGTAATAATTAAGGGACGGCAATACATTCCCATTATGGATTGTTTTGTACTTGAACCTATAAAATTTATGGATATGGCAATTAAAGGTTTGTGGGAATTGGTGGTACAAATTAATCTACACTAATAACTTGTTCAATTTGTGGAACATATTTTTTTATAGTCATCTCTACCCCACTTTTGAGAGTCATTTGGTTAACAGTACAACCTACACACGCCCCTTCCAGCTTTACTTTTACCAAGGTATCGTTGTCTATGGAGATAAGAGAAATATCCCCTCCATCACTTTGCAAGAAAGGACGAATCTCGTCCAGTGCTTTTTCTACGTTGGTCCTAATCTCGTCTGTTGTCATTTGTTTTAATTAAAAGGTCTTCAAAACCTTTATTGCCCTTGATTTTTATTTACTTTTTTTTACAGCCGAACAACCTGCCATTGTTGTTATTTTAATGGCTTCCGTTGGGGGTAGGCTTTTGTTCCTGCCCACAACCTCCTGAACCACATTCCTTGTCAGTTCCTCGAAGGCCGATTCAATTACGGAAGCTGTTTGCAAGGCTGCAGGTCTCCCAACATCACCTGCTTCCCGGATACTTTGTACTAATGGTATTTCCCCTAAAAAAGGAATTTTTAAGTCTTCAGCTAAGTGTTTTGCACCTTCTTTTCCAAAAATATAGTATTTATTGCCTGGTAGTTCCTCTGGCGTGAAATAGGCCATATTTTCCACGATTCCAAGAACCGGTACATTAATTGCTTCTTGTTGAAACATGGCTACTCCCTTACGGGCATCGGCCAAGGCAACTTCCTGTGGAGTACTTACTACCACAGCTCCGGTTACAGGTAAAGATTGCATAATGCTTAGATGAATATCCCCCGTTCCCGGTGGCAAATCCAATAACATAAAATCCAAATCCCCCCAATGCGCATCAAATATCATTTGGTTCAACGCCTTGGAAGCCATTGGTCCTCTCCAAATAACTGCTTGGTTTGGTTGTGTAAAAAATCCAATGGATAAAATCTTGACTCCGTAGTTTTCCACAGGTTTCATCTTAGATTTTCCTTCATGGTTGACCGCCAATGGTTTTTCATGTGCCACATCAAACATTATTGGAATAGATGGTCCATATATGTCCGCATCCAATACACCCACTTTAAATCCCATTTTAGCCAATGTTACCGCCAAATTTGCCGTTATAGTTGATTTACCAACGCCTCCCTTGCCCGAAGCAACGGCAATTATGTTTTGAATTCCCTCAATGGGTTTACCTTTAATTTCATTGACCTTTGGGGTTGAGGGTCCATCCACTTTTACGTTCACAGTGATTTTTGCCTTCTCATAGACCTCACGATGAATTACCTTTAAAATTTCCACCTCAGTTTTCTTACGTGCCTGCAAACTGGGGTTATTAATCGTAATATCAACTACCACCTCATCGCCAAAGACCATTATATTGGTCACTGCCCCACTTTCCACCATATTTTTCCCTTCCCCAGGAACGGTAATTTCTTCCAACGCTTTTAGGATGTCCTTTTTCTCCAATTTCATTTTAAAAAATTCTTTGTAGTCTTTAATTAAACTCATTCTAAATTACAAAGATACAGTATAAGGCTGAGATTAAGAAAGAATGAAAATGAAAACCAACACGAAGAAATAAGCTGAGTTTATGCATGGGAACAACTCCATATTTTCGAATACAAAGGAATTATTACATGGAATCCTTTATCTCCTTACCGGGGTCCCAAAAGTATTTATCTAAATCAACAATTTGATTTTCTTTGATCTTTATACCTTCATTTTCCAATAACTGCTGCATTAGGCTAGTACCATCGAAATGGTGTTTGCCGGTCAGGAGTCCTTTCCGGTTGACCACTCGGTGCGCTGGAACCTCCTCCATTCCATGGGCCCCGTTCATTGCCCAACCCACCATTCGTGCACTTCTTGCCGCTCCAAGATATTTGGCTATTGCTCCATAGGAAGTAACTCTTCCATAGGGGATTTGACGGGCCACCTCATAGACTTTATGGAAGAAGTTTTTTTGCTCCATAGACACCTCTAGGTATAAAATATTCGAATGATTGTGATTACCAAAAGTATCAACATTAAAGCCCCGAGAATATAATTGGAGTTCTTTGAAAATGCATGGGACCTAGTTTCCAACTTATAA
>CAXMOE010000096.1:0-10524 GCA_964194835.1 uncultured Flavobacteriaceae bacterium
AGAGGGAGAACTGGATAGATCTTTCCGCGACCAAATTTTTGAATCACTTAAAGACGGTTACCTAAAGGTTAGAACCGCAGTTGCAGACCGCAACAATTGACAACACAGACTAAATATATCAACAAAATTCATCAATCATTAATCAATTCCTGAAGCCCCTCTCTTTATGGAGAGGTTGGCAAGGGAAAAAATCGGAACATTATGAGAACTATTAGCATCTATTTGACATTGATTTTAATTGCTTTATTAGTGCAAATCACCACGGCACAAGACCAGCATTCGGATAAAATAGTGGAGCTTAAGGAGCAAAAAGATCAAATTACTTTACAAGAAAAGGAAGCCTTGAAAACAGAAATCGAAGAAATTAACCAAAGACTTGATAAACAACAGTTAAATTCTGATGAAGCAAAAAAATTAAAGGAAGCAAGCGCCAAAAAAAGAGCATTGAACATAGAGAATAGGATTGCTATTATTGATAATGAAATTGCACTTTTGGAACGTAATGATGGGGAGATTTTGGAACTGGAAAATGAGGTTTCAATATTAGAGGACGGAGTTGGAATAAGTATTAATGTTGGTGATGAACCTTGGACATTTTTTGAGAGGAAAAAACCAATTAAATATGACCGGAGAACCTATTCGGATTTTGTCTTTGCCTTTGGATTGAACAATGCCTTAATAGACGAAGAGTCTCTTGAGGATACCCCCTATAAAATTGGAGGAAGCCGTTTTTTTGAAATGGGCTGGGCATGGCGAACCCGAGTTTTTAAAAACTCTAACTTTGTGCGCTTACATTATGGTTTCTCCTTTCAATTCAACGGGTTGAAGCCTGAAAACAATCAATATTTCGTATCAAATGGAGATCAGGTTGAGTTGCAGGATTTTGAGTTTGATCTGGATAAATCCAAATTGCGGATGGATAATTTGGTGTTCCCTATGCATTTCGAATTTGGACCATCAAAGCTTACGGAAAATGAAAACAGCATTCGTTACTCTTTGGACAATCAATTTAGGATAGGTATTGGAGGATATGGTGGTTTTAATATGGGAACCCGTCAAAAATTGAAATACGATAATGCAGGGGATAGTGTAAAAGAGAAGTTAATAGGTGGATATAATACCACAAATTTCGTCTATGGATTAAGTGCTTATGCTGGAATCGAGGGTGTGTTACTATACTTGAAGTATGATTTAAATCCAATCTTTAAGAATGCAGCTGTGGAACAGCATAACATTTCCTTGGGACTTCGGTTTGATCTTTAATGGATATAGAGCTTGGAAACAGTTATGTTTCCAAGCTCTATTTATTGGTAAGGGCACGTTTCATCTCCTCGGCAAACTCGATTTGAAGGTATGTTGTTCTACAATGTGAACATTCGGCAATATTTGAAGTCGATATTTTGAAAATGGGAATCCAGAACAGATGAAAATAGTTGGGAGTTGTGTGGGCCTTCAAAGTGCCTAATTTTTGACAATACGGGCAGGAAACCTTGTGTAGTACTTCGGTTTTGGTTTTGCCCGGTCTTGTTCCAAAAAACAATATCATTACCTTGTAAAATTAATTATTAATCTAACAATTATTTTCGAATTAATAAAATAGGCAATGCGCAATAATTTCTCTTTCTAAAGCGGTGCTATTTTGCTACTTTTATCTTTTAATAAATTGTTGACTTGATTTCAAAATTGACTATAGACCAAGTATACGAGACCGCCCGTTTAGAGGAGGTGATCGGAGATTTTGTGCAATTAAAAAAGTCCGGGTCCAACTTTAAGGGACTAAGTCCGTTTTCAGACGAGCGTACACCTAGTTTTATGGTTTCTCCGGTAAAGCAGATATGGAAAGATTTCAGTAGTGGTAAAGGAGGCAATGTGGTAGCTTTTTTAATGGAGCATGAGCATTTTACGTATCCGGAAGCTATAAAATATCTTGCAAAAAAATACAATATAGAGGTTGAGGAGACATTACAGAGCAGTGAACAAAAAGAAGAGGCCAATGAGCGTGAGAGCATGTATCTGGTATCCGAGTTTGCCCAAAAACATCTAGAGGAAACGTTATGGGAAACCGAATTGGGTAAGGCAATTGGATTGAGTTACTATAAGGAGCGTGGATTTACAGATGAAACGATCAAGAAATTTGGATTGGGATATAGCTTGGATCATTGGGATGCTTTTACCATTGCTGCGCTGGACAAGGGCTATCAATTAAATTATCTGGAAAAAACAGGGCTTACCATTGTAAAGGAAAATACTTCGGGGATCGAGGGGACTAGAAAATTTGATCGCTTTAAAGGGCGGGTTATGTTTCCCATTCATTCTATGAGTGGTAGGGTACTTGGTTTTGGGGGACGTATTTTGACCAATGATAAAAAGGCAGCCAAATATTTAAATTCCCCGGAAAGCGAAATTTATCATAAAAGTAAGGTGCTTTATGGAATTTACTTTGCAAAGCAGGCCATAGCCAAGGAAGATAATTGCTATCTGGTGGAGGGGTATACAGATGTAATTCAGTTTTATCAAAGAGGTATACAAAATGTGGTTGCCTCAAGTGGTACCGCCTTAACACCCGACCAGATTCGCCTTGTAAACCGACTTACCAAAAATATAACCGTATTATTTGATGGGGATGCCGCCGGATTAAGGGCCTCTTTGCGTGGGATCGATTTGATTTTGGAACAGGGCATGAACGTTAAGGTATGTACGTTTCCAGAAGGAGAAGATCCAGACAGTTTTTCCAAAAATCACGATTATGAGGAAGTCGTTCTTTATTTAAAAGACAACGCCAAGGATTTTATACAGTTCAAAGCATCGTTATTGGTAAAAGAAGCCGCTAACGACCCTATAAAAAGGGCGGACACGGTTAGGGATATTGTCAATAGTATTTCTAAAATTCCAGATCGGATAAAAAAGGAAATTTATATCCAGGAGTGTGCCCAGATCATGAATATTTCGGAGGCGGTTTTGTTCAATACCTTGGCACAGATTGGAAAGAAGGATCTGGCGGATACTTCCAAAAAAATAAGACAAGAACAAAAAGCGTTTGATGTTGTACGAAGCGAACAAGCACTTGAGAAGGTCGACATTCAATTTGAATTAGAACGCAAAATAATTGAGATGTTATTGCTATACGGAAATCAGCAACAAGAGTTTGAAGATTTGATTTTAAAGGAAAACGACAAGGGTGATTTGGAATTGGAGCCGGAATTGCTGGAGGCCAAAGTATACGAAAAAATATATTTGGATCTCCAGGAAGATGAGATAGAACTTACCCATAAACAGTTCCGAAATATCTATTTTAAATTAATTGAGCAGCTCAATGAAAAAGAAGATTTTACAGTAAGTGCTTTTATGGCAGATATGGATCAAGACATTGTTTCTGAAATCTCGTCAATTTTAATGGAGGAAGAAAAGTACGTTCTGCACAATTGGGAACGTAAGGATATATATCCAAAAGAAAAGAAAAAGGGAATAGCACAGTTGGTTAGTGAAACCATATTGACACTTAGATGCTTTTTGATTAAGAAAAGAATAGAGGACCTTCAACAAAACACCAAGGAGGTTAATGTGGATAATGGCGAAACCTTGGAGGAAATTATGAACTACCTTCAATTGAACAAATTGTTGAATAAAAAATTGAATAGGGTGCTTTCTTGAGGTGAAAGTATTTATAGCCAATAAAAAATCCCGGCATAGCCAGGATTTATATATTGTTTAAACGTGTTTGTTTCTGCCCTAGTACAGCTCCAAGGCCTTAGCCTGTTGTAGTAAATCTACTAAGTTGTCTACATTTAGTTTGCGCATCAAGCGTGCTTTATATGTACTTACAGTTTTTTCGTTAAGGTTAAGACCTATAGCTACTTCTTTATTACGTTTGCCACTAGCTAGTAATTTTAGCACCTCTACCTCTCGTGTGGAAAGCTTTCTAAAGAACCTTCTTGGCTTTTGTGTGCCTTCATCAAATGCTAAGCGTTGCGCCAATTCATTAGTGATAAACATATTGCCTGCACTTACTTTTCTCGTTGCCGTTATGATATAGTCCAGATCCGCAGATTTGGACAGGTATCCAAACGCTCCGGCTCTTATGGTACTAAGTGCATATACATCCTCGGATTGGCTACTATATATCAATACTCTTATATCGGGATATTCTTGTTTAATCTTTCTAAGTGTAGCAATACCGTTAATTTCTGGGATATCCATCTCTAGTATTACAACATCAGGATTAACTTTCTCTAATTTTTCAAAAAGTACTGAAGTAGTGGCAACATCAGCAATAACTTCAAAATCAGGAGAAGAACCTAATACTTGCTTGATTCCCATTCTAACAATTGGGTGGTTGTCCGCAATTAAAACTTTGATCATTATGGTTGATTTTCTAGATATAAACGTAATCCATTGCGTGGATAAATCCTGACATGCAATGTAAGGTTTATTTATCTAATTTCTTAAACAAAAATGTAGATAATTTCTTGAAACACCCTCATTTTTGGGAGTTTATTCGTTTTAATTACTTGATTTATAGTCAAGAGGTTATTTTAGTCCCGTTGGTATTTCACAAATAGGTATAGATATCATTTTATGCTTGTTGGCGGCATTAAATTTCTTAAAGATAAGAAAAACCTCTTTATTCCTTCCAGAAAAATCTGATTCTATTTTGCCTTCGTCATTCATTTGCATTGCCCATTCCAATTCTGGGTAACTAGCGCCAATCTGGTCTTCATCTGTTCTGTCGTCTCCCCAAAGTCCATCTGTAGGAGCCGCTTTTATAATATCTGTATTAATATCGAGAACTTTTGCTATTTCATAGACCTCGGTTTTTAATAAATCTGCGATTGGGCTTAGATCAACACCCCCATCACCATATTTCGTATAAAATCCTATTCCAAAATCCTCCACTTTATTTCCTGTGCCAGCAACCAAATATCCTTCTAGCGCTGCAAAATAGTATAGACTAGTCATTCGTAATCTTGCCCTCGTGTTTGCCAACGACATAAATCGATCTTCTTCATTATCTACCTTGGGTAAAGCATTCACCAGACTATTAAATACAGGAGTAAGGTTTACCTTTTGCCTTTTTACATTGTCAAAGTTATCCTGTAACCATTGAATATGATCGGATGCCCGGGATACTTGGTTTTCGGCTTGATGAATTGGCATTTCCAAGCACATGAGTTCCAATCCAGTTTTGGCACACAAAGTGGAGGTCACAGCAGAATCAATTCCTCCTGAGATTCCAATGATAAAACCTTTTATTTTGGCTTTTGTAGCATAATCTTTTAACCAGTGTACAATATGATCTACCACTTTTTCCGTTTGCATGGGAGTACTTATTACGTTTAAAACAGTTAACTTTGACCCCGTAAAAATATAGCCTACGGGTTGATAAATAAAACTTTCAAGAAATTACTTTTATATGGTGAAGCCCAATTTTCTTGTTTTCATGCTTTTGGCATCATTTTTTGGCTGTAGTGATACAAATAAAGAGGCCGAAGCAATTGCCAAAATTGAAATAGAGTTAAAGGTGTCCCGTTTTGATAAGGAATTCGCCAAAGCTACTCCTTTGGACATTCCTGTGTTAAAAAAGGCTTATCCTTACTTGTTTCCACTGCAATATTCAGATAGTACATGGATAGTAAAGATGAAAGATTCCTTGCAGATAGAATTGTCACAGGAGGTGGATGTTAAATTTGGTGATTTTAATGAGGAATCTACAGATTTGGAAAACCTCTTTAAGCATTTAAAATATTACTTTCCTAAATATAAGGCACCTAAAGTGGTAACAGTAATTTCAGATGTGGACTATGCCAATAGGGTTATTTTGACAGATACGCTATTGCTTTTGGGACTGGATAACTATTTGGGAAAGGATCATAAATTCTATCGAGGCATTCAAAGGTATATTGCTTTAGGCTTGGACAAAGAATATATGGTGAGTGACGTTGCCAGCGCCTTTGCTAAAAGAGTGGTGCCTTACCCAAAGGACCGATCCTTTTTGTCGCAACTTATATATTATGGAAAAGAGCTTTATTTAAAGGATAGATGCATTCCGTTTAAAACCGATGCCCAAAAAATTGGATATACGCCTGATAAAATAGAATGGGCACGAGCCAATGAAGAACAGGTCTGGCGATATTTCATAGAACAGGAATTGCTTTATAGTACCGATAATAAATTGGGATTACGCTTTTTGGATCCAGCCCCATTTTCGAAATTTCAGTTGGAGTTAGACAATGAATCTCCTGGACGCATCGGACGTTATATGGGTTGGCAGATTGTTAAGGCCTTTATGAGGAACAATGATTTAAGTTTGCAACAACTAATGAGCCTGTCGGCTGAAGAAATATTTAGAAAATCGAACTACAAACCTGAAAAATCAAACTAATTTCAATACGAGTTTGGTAATTATGTAGATTATATTTGATTCTTAAAACGGTATTAATAAACAAACAATTAAATGGCAAAATTGCATACTTCCGAAATCAGATTAAAAGTTGGATTAGATGAAAATCAGGTTCCAGAGGAATTATCATGGTCTGCGGAAGACGGAGGTATATCAAACGAGGAGGCCAAGGCCATGCTATTATCTGTTTGGGATAGCAAGAACAAGGAATCGTTAAAAATAGATCTATGGACCAAAGATATGCCGGTAGATGAAATGAAAATCTTCTTTCATCAGACCTTGGTTTCCTTGTCCGATACTTTTATGAAAGCCACCCAAGATGAAAAAATGACCGCGACCATGAAGGATTTCTGTGAGTATTTTGCGGAAAAATTGGAGCTGAAAAAGTAAGTTATTCCTTGTTGAGGCTATAAATAGTAAGCTACTAGCAATTTGTTGGACTTAAGTTGTAACCCTATTGCAATCGTGATCAAGGGGTTTCGTTTCAGACATTAATCAAAGTTATCATAACAGACTACCTTTCAAAAATGATAGATCAAAGGCATAAAAAACTATTATTCATTTATAATGCCAATTCAGGGATACGAAACATCTTGTTGGATGGAGCCCATAAAATCCTAAGTCCCAGCACCTATGAATGCAATCTTTGTGATATTACATTTGGGGCGTTTACCGAGAATAAGGGTTGGAAAAAGTTTCGTAAAGAAACCACAATGGAGATGGATTTTTTGCATAAGGATGAGTTTGCAAAACAGTATGCATCCAAATTTGGACACAAGTTTACTTTCCCAATTATTTTGGCAGCCACAACGGATGGGTTGGAGGTCTTTGTGCATACCGAGGAACTCAATGCCTTGGATAATGCTAACAGACTGATAGATTTGATACAAAAAAGGGAAGAAGTGTATTTTGGTGCTTAAATAAAATCTCCTCGATTTTCCTTAAAAAAGTCCTTATTGATATTGTCTATATATTGCAGTAAATTTTCCCGGCCCATATAATTTGTTGATGAGGTTACGAAATATTGTGGGGCCTCTTCCCAAGCACCTTCCAATAATTTTTGGGTGTATTTGTTGACATGCATGTCTATGCCTTGCGGTTTTAATTTATCGGCCTTTGTAAACACAATGCAGAAGGGAATCATATTTTCTCCCAACCATTCCATAAATTCTAAATCAACTTTTTGGGGTTCATGTCTAATATCTACCAAAACGAACGAACAGACCAATTGGCGTCTTAATTCAAAATAATTAGTAATGTATTTTTGAAACGTTTTTTTGCTTTTTTTGGAGACACGTGCATAACCGTAACCGGGTAAATCTACCAAAAACCAATTGTCATTGATTTTAAAATGATTGATAAGTTGTGTCTTACCAGGTCTCCCCGAAATTTTGGCCAAATTTTTCCGCTCGGTCAACATATTGATTAGCGATGACTTACCGACATTGGAACGACCAATAAATGCATATTCGGGTAATGGTTCCTTAGGACATTGTTCCACTTTGGAATTGCTCATCACAAAGTCCGCCGATACTATTTTCATGAATTTTATATTAGAAGTTACGCTTACTCATCCAGGCATCCAGAAGGGAATTGAATTCCTTTGGATGTTCCATCATAGGGGCATGACCGCATTTTTCAATCCAGAAAAGATCGGAATCTGGCAAAAGCTCATGAAATTCCTTGGCAACTTTGGGTGGAGTAACATTATCATTTTCACCCCAAATTATACAGGTTGGAGTTTGCATATGGGGAAGGTCCTTTGACATATTGTGGCGAATGGCACTTTTGGCAATTGCTAGGGTCTTGACCAATTTCATCCGGTCGTTGACTGTGGCATAAACTTCGTCCACAATTTCCTTGGTGGCAACCGCAGGCTCATAAAAAACATCTTGGGCCTTCTTTTTAATAAATTCATAATCCCCTCGCTTTGGATAACCATCGCCCATTGCACTTTCATAAAGTCCTGAACTCCCCGTAATCACCAACGCTTTTACCATATTCGGGTATAGTTTGGTATGCAATAAACCTATATGTCCACCTAAAGAATTCCCCAATAGAATTACATTTTTTAAGCCCTTAAACTCTATAAACCGCTCCAAAAATTTAGCAAAATTCTTAACGTTGGTTTTTAAAACCGGCATGTCATATATGGGCAATTCCGGAACCAATACTTTATATCCTTTTTCAGGGAAATGATCCATTACACCATGGAAGTTACTTAGTCCTCCCATAAGTCCATGTAAAATAATGATAGGGGTCCCTTCTCCCTTTTCCATATAACGGTATTTTCCTTCTGTAATAATCTTATCTTCCATTAAGGATGGCTTCTGATCTTAGTTGGCAAATATAGACATTTCCGTATAATCCCAACAAAAAGTAACTGTTGTGAAAATCACCTGTACATTAATGTTTTGCGGATAAGCCCAAATTTTTGAATCATATATATCACTGTAATTATTACACGGTTTTAGATGTTTGTTGTATAGCCACAGTAATTATTTTAATTCATTTATTGAACGTACATAATAATTCAAGATACCTTTTTTTAAGAAGATAACGTAGATTCGAAGAGCCGATTAAAATAAAATTTTTATTTTGTTTGCCTTCAACAATTATTTAACCTGTATTACTTTCCTAATGGAAACAGGATCCCCATTAACGGTAAACCCTTCCAAGCAAATCTCATAATTCCCAATATTATCTGACGTAAAAAATTCGAGGGTCACATTGTTCTCATTTAATGCAAGGTCCGGTATCCAAAGTAATTGTTGTCTGTAGTCTGGAATACGATTGGTATAGTTATCTGCATTTTCATTATACTTTTGATGGAAATAATTCTTTTCCGCAAGTGGTTTGAACAATTCTATGTTATGGATATAGTCCTGATATTGTGTTTTTCGGAAACCACCCTGTATAGTTTCTATAGCAATTATACCTTGAAATATTTGCGCCCCAATACGATATTTGTCCCTCAACAGACTTATGCTTTTAACCTTTTTTGCATTATAGTCCATAAAATCGGTATGATGTTGTAGAAAGGCACCATCGATGGTAACTAAAGATGGTAATCCAATGTCTATAAATGGGTCATATCCTCTTACCTGAAATACAGGTTCCCCAGCTTTTGTGTTTTTAACCCAGACATGATCAATGATTTCCACCATTGTTTCTTTGATTGTTCGGAACCGGGTGTAGTCATCAAGATTGTATATTTCGTCAAAATCACGGTAAAAAGGAGTAACTGCTGAAAGCGGTTTAAAAGTGTCAGGTTTAATATCAAAATACGCATTCTCAATTTGATTGTAGATACTTCGATTTACAATCATATCTCTCATATCGTTGGTAATTATTAATTTGTTGAATACAAGACCATTGTAATCCACTGATTGATGTTTATCAACGATAACTTCATATTCTTCCTTATTTTCACTTAGTACCTGCACAATGGCATTTGTAGAGTTATAGTCTTGGCCTAGATTAAAATAGAAAACCCCATTCCCATTAGTATTGGTGATATCAAAAATATATTGTTTCCCAGGAATGGAGATGGCCACTTTTTCTCCTACGAGAGGTAAATTGGTTTTTTTGGATATTACCTTTCCTGAAATTATTTCTCCTCGTAACTCAGGTAACTGTACTTTTTCGTTGATAGTAACAGGTAATTTCTTGTAGGAGTTTTTTACAAAAAGGGGTTTAAAGATAGTTGCGGTAACTCTGTTGGGAAAATCAATTGAATCTATTTTTCTTATGGAAACGGAGTAAGTGCCTTGCACAGATGATTCCAATAGGCTATTAAGGGTAAAGGACACAGGTGTACGCTTGCCAAAACTATTGTTTTCGAGGTTTATGGCAAGAAATTTACTATTGTAATCGTTTGGTAGGTTATACTCTCTTTTTATTGTAGCCACTATTTCAGAAATAGAATCTTTTGGTTCTAAAATGCTATTTTCCACAACTTCATCTTCTATGGCTTCTTGATTCTCCTGATATGGATTAATGATGCCAATATCATCTTGGAAAAAATTGTTTTCAACATCGTTTTTCATCCATTGCGTGTAACCAATGAGCTTGTAATTTCCGGATGGAACCGTTGTAGAGATAAAAAAATCGCCCTGACCAAGCCC
>CAXMOE010000097.1:0-10432 GCA_964194835.1 uncultured Flavobacteriaceae bacterium
AAATTTGTAGGAACTTCATTAGAAATAGTATTTAAAATACATGTCCATGATTCTACTCCGAAAGGATCTCCTGAATCATATGTAACTATTTGACCAACTGTATAATTTTGAGAAACCCAAGCAGATGCAGGATTAATAAAATTTGTTATAGCTCCTACAATTCTATCTTTATCAATATAAAGATTAATAATATCTCCTCTATTTTCTTCTTCTGTATTAAATTGTATCTCTAACGCAGATATATCATGAGGCCACCAGACTTTTTTATGACTTGTTACATCTGAATAGGAAATTAAGGGACTTGGATTTTAAACATAACTTGGCTGAAAAACTAAAAATAGTAGAGCGTGCCGAGACTTTGGTCAAAGAAGAAGATTTGAGCAAGGCATTTTTGGAATTACAGACCTTACATAAAATCTGGAAAGAGGATATAGGACCTGTGGGTAAAGAGCACCGTGAAGAAATATGGGAACGTTTTAGTGCGGCTACAAAAGCAATGCACCAACGCAGGCAGGAGTATTACAGCGAATTGGATAAAGTATATGAACAAAACCTGGAAAATAAAAATAAAATAATTGAGGCCATTGCCGAGGTAGCTTCCCATGTCGCTGACAACCACAAAGCTTTGCAACAGCAAATCAAAGATATCCAAGAATTACGTGAAGCCTTTTTTGAGGCGGGAAAAGTGCCTCAAAAAGTGAATGAAAAAACCTGGGCAGCATTTAAGGAAGCTGTTCGAAGTTTTAATCGAAATAAAAACGCATTTTACAAGAATCTTAAAAAAGATCAACAGGATAATCTTGATAAAAAACGTGCCCTTTTAGAATTGGCCATCTCTCTAAAAGACAGTGAAGAATGGGATACTGCTACCGCTGAAATGAAAAGGATCCAAAACGACTGGAAGAAGATTGGCCATGTACCTCGTAAATATTCGGATAAAATATGGAATGAATTCAAGAATGCCTGTAACCATTATTTTGATCGTCTACATGCTTTAAAAAATGAGGCACATAAAGAAGAATTCGAAAACTTTGAAAAGAAAAGAGCCTGTTTGGAAGAACTTAAATCTTTTCAATTAAGTGGGGACAGGAAAAAAGATCTCGATACCATAAAAGAATATATTTCCAAATGGAAAAAATATGGTAGAGTTCCTTTTAACAAAAAAAACATCAATGCCAAATTCAATAAAATATTGGATGCCCTCTTCAAAAAACTTGATGTAAATAGACAAGAATCAGAACTTTTGAAATACGGGGACAAAATACAGCAATTGACTAAAGCAGATGATGAAAGGGCCATCTACAATGAACGTTCTTATATTCGAAAAAAAATAAGCGAAAGCAAAGACGAAATACGTCAGTTGGAAAACAATCTACAGTTCTTTTCCAATACCTCAGAGGATAGTCCGGTTGTACAGGATGTAATCAAAAACATAAACAACCACAAAGTTTCTCTCGAAACATGGAACGCTAAATTAATAAAACTGAATATTCTCAAGAACAGCCTGCAAAGAGAGGACCAAGCATCGGGTAATGAAGAGGAAATCTCATCGGAGGAGGAATAATCAAGAAATGTTGATTACACTGTGATGCTTATTTTATAAAACATCCTTGCTTTTAGCCAGGACTGAACTTCATACAGATTGCAGCTAAGGCGTTTTCACAAATTTGTTTTCGGCAAGTATTCGTGTTTTTAAAACACATTCAACAAAAAAACGAGTTCCTATTAGCTCGTTTTTTTGTTGTCGATGTAATTTATACCTACTTAGCTACATTAACCGATCGCGTCTCACGTATTACAGTCACCTTTACTTGGCCTGGGTAGGTCATCTCTGTTTGTATTTTTTGTGAAATTTCAAAAGATAGTTCTGCGGCCTTATCATCACTCACTTTCTCACTTTCCACGATAACACGTAGTTCCCTTCCTGCCTGAATGGCATAAGCCTTCTGAACACCTCCAAAGCCAAAAGCAATATCTTCTAGATCTTTCAGACGCTGTATATAAGAATCCAGCACCTGTCTTCTTGCCCCTGGCCTTGCACCACTAATAGCATCACAGACTTGTACTATAGGGGAAATCAGAGTTTTCATTTCAATCTCGTCATGGTGGGCTCCTATGGCATTACAGACGTCTGGCTTCTCTCCGAATTTTTCTGCCCATTGCATCCCGAGAATTGCATGTGGAGTTTCTACTTCTACTTCAGTATTGGGCACCTTACCAATATCGTGCAATAATCCGGCACGTTTGGCCAATTTAGGATTTAGTCCCATCTCAGCCGCCATTACTCCGCAAAGTTTGGCCACCTCCCTAGAGTGTTGTAATAGATTTTGACCATAGGATGATCGGTATTTCATTCTCCCAACTGCCTTTATCAATTCTGGGTGCAAACCATGGATTCCCAAATCTATGACAGTACGCTTACCTATCTCAACAATTTCTTCTTCAATCTGTTTTTCGGTCTTCTTAACGATTTCTTCAATTCGTGCAGGATGTATTCGCCCATCAGTCACTAATTTATGGAGTGACAAACGTGCCACCTCCCTGCGAACGGAATCAAAACATGAAAGTATAATCGCCTCAGGTGTATCATCTACAATGATTTCAACTCCAGTAGCTGCTTCAATGGCCCTGATATTTCTACCTTCACGACCAATTATACGCCCTTTGACATCATCAGATTCCAAATTAAATACGGAAACACAGTTTTCTACTGCTTCCTCTGTACCAATACGCTGTATAGTGTTTATTACAATCTTCCTAGCTTCCTGCTGTGCGGTAAGTTTGGCTTCCTCCATAGTAGTCTGCATATAGGTCATGGCATCTGCCTTTGCAGTTTCCTTTAATGATTCCAACAGCTGTCCTGTTGCGTCTTCGGCAGAAAGGCCTGAGATCACTTCTAATTGTTGCACCTGACGTTTATGGAGTTTTTCCAACTCGGACTGTTTTTTGTCATAAAATTCAATTTTGTGGTCAACCTCTTTAATTTTTACATCCAATTGTTCATTCGCCTTTTTGCTCCTAGCTAGCTCGTTGCTTATCTGGGATTCCTTGTCTCTTGTTCTCTTCTCGGCCTCTCCAATTTTTCTGTCCTTGTTCACAATTACCTTTTCATGATCCGCCTTTAATTCCAAAAACCTTTCCTTGGCCTGAAGGATCTTATCTTTTTTATTGTTCTCACCTTCAACATTGGCATCCTTTATAATTAGTGTTGCTTCTTTTTTGGCATTGGCAAGTGTTTTGGAGGCATGTCCTTTTTCCAAGAACTTTGCAACTACAAATCCTAGTGCAATACCCACGATACTCGATATTATTATTATTATTATATTATCCATAATTTGAAAATTATTTAATAAAAAAAGCCCACATTGGGGAAGTTTTGTACAAACTCCAATAAACAGGTTTAGGGCTAACAGACTGCTCAAGAATCCTTATACCAGTAAGGCCTGCTTTTACAATCTAAACTCACCCTTTTCAAACAAATTAGTGTTGAGCTTGTCAAAAATTAATTACCAATGTGGGCAGTAACTTAATTATATTTAAAAGAACTTATTTTATGCTGAGCTTGGAATTTACTAATTGATCCAATGCTATTAATCGGTCCGTGACCTCTTTGCTGTTTTCTGAAGTATCAATACCTCCTTGCTCTATTCTCGAAGCAAACTGTAACGCACACATGGCAAGTACATCCTGCTTGTCCCTAACAGCGTAATTCTGCTCAAACTTTTTTGCCAACTGTTCAATATTCTTTGCAGCCTTTCTCAACCCTTCTTCCTGACTTGGGTCAATAGTCAAAGGATAAACTCTATCTGCAATAGAAAGCTTAATTTTGAGCTTTTCCGCCATAGTATTCTTAAACATTATTCAGCTAGTTGGGCTATACAATGGTCCAACTCCCTTATTAATGTATTTATTTTAAGCTTAGCATCTGTTTTATTCGTATTACTGCCCAGCATTGAGTTAGCTAGTTTCAGTGAATTGTATTTTTCCTCCCATTTCACAACAGAATTATTGGTGGTGTCAAGGTCATTCTTCATGATGACCAATTCTTCTTCCATTTTTATTTTAGCTTGGTTAAGCAACTCCAACTTGTGCAGCAACTTGCTAATTTTGTTTTCTAAAGAATCAACAATTTCAACTAATTCACTCATATGCAAATCTCAATGCATTTTAAACAAAGTTAACATTCATCTCAACACTCTGCAATAGTTTTTACATTTATTCTTCAAGTAATACTTTAAACTTTGCCTAATTACTTTAACTTTTACAATTTACACATTTTAAAGCTAAGAGTTATTATCAATTAAACCGTATTAATTACTTTCGTATCAACTTATACACATTATGAGAATAATTGTTTTTGGTTTATTAATATTTTTTTCCATAGGTATTAAAGCTCAGTTAAGCTATCCGAACGATGCTTTCAGGTCTCCCTTGGACATCCCTTTGGTTATGGCCGGCACCTTTGGCGAATTACGTTCCAATCATTTTCATTCCGGGATAGACATCAAAACCCAACAGCGCCAAGGACTGCCTGTCTATTCCATTAGTGATGGTACAGTCACCAGAATTAAAATTTCTCTATGGGGGTATGGAAAAGCAATCTATGTGGCACACCCCAACGGATATACCTCAGTATATGCCCATCTTAAAAAATTTTCACCCGAAATTGAAGATTATATCAAGAAAATCCAATATAAAAAAAAATCTTATGACATAGAGGTTTTCCCTGATTATGGGGAAATTAAGGTGCAAAATGGCGATGTTATTGCCTATACGGGTAATACAGGTGGATCTTCTGGGCCCCATTTGCATTTTGAGATACGAAACAGTGTTTCCGAAAAACCCACAAATCCCCTTTTATATGGATTTGAAGTTCGGGATGCCACAAATCCTACCTTGCAACATTTATATGCCTATTCGTTGTCCTCAGAAGCACAAATTAATAACAGTAACGATAAGGTGCAGATCAATTTTAGCAGACAGAATAACGGTACTTTTTTGGCAGACAAAATATATGCTGTTGGTACCATAGGTTTAGGTTTCGGCGCCTACGATCGACAGGACTTGGCCGCAAACAAAAATGGAGTATATGCAGTACAGCAAATAGTGAATGGGAAAGTATATACTGATTATGACTTTGAGACCTTTTCATTTTCAGAAACCAGATATATCAATACACTTATAGATTACGCTCATTTTGGAAAATACAAACAACGCATCCAACAATGTTTTAAAGTTCCTGGAAACAGATTAAGCATATATAATACGCTATTTAATGATGGTAAGATCCTGATAAAAGAAGGCTTAAGCTATAACGTTGAAATTTTGATCAGGGATTTGGAAAACAACATCACCAAAGTAATTGTGCCAATTGAGGGAAAAAAACAAGAACTAGTGATTAATAAGGAAATAAAAAAAACCGATAATTATCTAATCTCCAAAAGACCCAATAATTATGATTTGGGTGCTGCCAAGGTATACTTCCCTGCAAATACATTTTATAAAGATTTTTATATAGATTTGAAAAAAGGAAATGATACGGTTACCATACATAATGGCAAAATGCCGGCACACCGTAATTTTACGATTACTTTTGATGTCTCCGAATATACGTTGGAAGAGCGAAAGCAGCTCTTTATAGCACGCATGGACAAAGACATGGAACCCAGGCACGTATCAACATATAAGCGAGGAACTACCTTTACCGCCCGAACGCGAAACCTTGGCACTTACACCTTGGCCAGAGACACCATAGCTCCTAAAATAAGGGCCAAAAATTTTAAGGAAAAGCAATGGCTTAACAATTATCGATATTTAAGTTTGATAATAACGGACAATCTAAGCGGAGTCAATTCTTATTCGGCCACATTAAATGGAGATTGGATATTGATGGAGTACGAACCAAAGACCAAGACACTTACCTATAATTTTGATGATAAAATCCTGGATAAAAAACAATGTGATCTTGAAGTTATCGTTACCGATAATGTCGGGAATTCCAATACCTTTACCAGTACCTTTTACAGAAAATGAACAATTGAAGTGTCTTAAGTTATTTTTTCTTTTTTTAATTCTGTGTGTCTCAACTCACTTAAAATCACAGACCGCGACCATTACGGGCATAGTTTTGGACGAGAACAACCTACCATTGTCTGAAGTCAATATCTCTTCCAATACCTTAGGTACTTTTTCGGATAGGGATGGATTTTATATTCTTCAAGTGATTGCTGATCAGGAAATTTCAATCATCTTTTCACATTTAGGGCATAAAAATGTAGTCGTTGAAAAACTTATACTTACAACAAACGAGGCCTTTGAATTTAACCCGGTCATGAAAACCAATGTATTACAAGTGGATGGTGTTGTGGTAACTTCTTCTGGGGAAAAAAGTGTGGAAGGTATTACTACAATCTCCCCGAGCTTGATACGGAATATGCCAGGGGTAAATGCAGGAGTGGAGAATATTCTTAAATTACTCCCAGGAGTTTCTTCAAACAATGAATTAAGCACACAATATTCCGTTCGAGGAGGTAATTATGACGAAAACTTAGTATATGTTAATGAAATAGAAGTGTACCGTCCTTTTTTGGTTCGTTCTGCGCAACAGGAAGGTCTAAGCTTTGTAAATAGTAATATGGTACAGAATTTGGAATTTTCCCCAGGGGGTTTTCAGGCCAAATATGGGGATAAATTGTCCTCAGTTTTAGATATTACCTATAAAAATCCAGTAGCATTTGGCCTTCAGGTCGATGCCAGTCTATTGGGCGCTGCAACCACCTTGGAAACAATATCAAAAAATAAAAATTTATCCAGTGTAACTGGAATTCGATTTTGGGACAACGGCCTATTTGTAAACAGCCAACAAACCCAGACCAATTTTAACCCTACATTTGCAGACATACAAACCTATGTCACCTATCGCTTTTCGAGCAAATTTCGTTTAAATTTCTTAGGAAATATTTCTTTGAACGACTATCAAAATGAACCTTTGACCCGACAGACCAATTTCGGCACCCTAGATGACCCTAAAGCACTTTTGGTCTTCTACGACGGGAAAGAGAATAATAAATACAATACCAGTTTAGGGGCTTTAAAGGCCGATTATTTATTAAATGATAGAGTTACCTTAAAACTGATTTCCTCTATATTCCATACCACGGAAGAGGAATATTCGGATATCATAGCTCAATATGAATTAGGTGATGTTGATTCCGATCTTGGAAGTGATAATTTGGGTGATGCTACTTCTTTAAGAGGTATAGGATCACAATTTAACCGATCTAGGAATGATTTGGATGCCCTGATAATAAACATCGCCCATAAAGGGAGTTATACCAAAGATAGCAAAGTGTTGGAATGGGGTGTAAAATACACCTATGAAGATATTCGCGATCAACTAAGGGAATCCGAATTTATTGATTCTGCTGGATTTTTAATACGCCCACCTTTACCCGATTTCATTAACAACCAGCCCCAAAATCCCTTTGATGCTCCCATAGTCCCTTATGAGGGGGTAAGTGCCAAAAATTTTGTAAACACCAACCGAATCTCTGGTTTTGTGCAGTATAGTGAACAAATCCAGTGGAATAATAATGATATTTATTTTAATTTGGGCGTGAGGGCACACCATTGGACCATTAACGGGGGTAACATAACAAAAACCCAGCAAATTGTTTTTAGTCCAAGGGCTCAATTCGGTATTAAGCCCAACTGGGTAAAAGATATGCTGTTTAGACTATCGGGTGGCGTATATCACCAACCTCCGTTTTACAGAGAATTAAGGGACGTGAATGGCGTTGTTCAACCTAATGTTAAAGCCCAAAAATCTGTACACATTGTGTTGGGAAACGAATACAGTTTTACACTGTGGAACAGACCATTTAAACTTGTAGCTGAGGTCTACTATAAAAAACTAGATGACGTAAACCCCTATACCTTGGAAGATGTTCGTATACGTTATGCAGCAAATAATTCGGCCTCTGCGTATGTATACGGTGGAGAGCTAAGAATGAACGGGGCTTTCGTGCCTGGAACTGAATCCTGGATAAGTTTGGGATATCTACAAACAAAAGAAAATATAGATAATCGGGGTTACATTTCCCGTCCTACCGATCAAAGATTTAAATTGGGAATTCTATTCCAGGATTATGTGCCAACAATTCCGAATTTAAAAATGTATCTTAACTTGGTCTATAATACCGGTGTACCCGGAGGATCACCTAGCTACGCAGACCCTTACATTTTTCAGAATAGATTAAGAGATTATAAAAGGGCAGATTTGGGAATTTCATATATTTTTGTAGATGCAGATAAAAAGTATCCAGAAAATCATTGGTTGTATAAGTTTAAACAACTTAGCGTTGGATTTGAAATATTTAATATGTTCAATAACCAAAATTCAATAACCAACACATGGGTAAGGGATGTGGACACAAAACAACAATTTGCAGTACCCAATTACATGACCACCCGGGTTTTGAACCTAAAACTGAGCATGCAATTTTAGAAACACAATGATGAAAAAATATTTATTTTACACATTTCTCTTCATGACACTGTGCATAAATGCGCAAAAAAATATTTATGAGAGCGATAAGTTCGACCAGCTGAGCAACGATCATAATATACTTGCCATTATTCCTTTTCTAACCAACTTGGACCTAACGAAAGAAATTTCCAAGGAAGAAACTAAAGAATTGGAAGAGAAAGAGGCATATGCTGTTCAGAATGCCTTGGAAACGTATTTTTCGAGAAGAAAGAAACGAAAAAAATTCTCTGTTGAATTCCAGAATACAAAAAACACCAATGCCATATTGGCACAGAACAACATTACTTATCAGAATATAGATATCTATACAATAAAGGAACTCTGTAAGATTTTAGAGGTCGATGGCATTATTAGTGGTAATCTAGACTTAAACATCCTACTTTCAAAAGGAATTCCAACAGAGTTCAGTTTTATGGATTATTTTATGGGCGATTCGAATTTCGGTAGAATTGGTATTAAGATAAGTGATGGAAAATCAGGGAAATTACTCTGGAAATACGAAAAAAAGATAAATAAAAAATCGGGGAAGAATACAAACAATTTAATTGAGCTTATGATGAAACACGCTACCCGAAAATTTCCTTACGAAAAAGAAAAACAAAAGGGTAGAAAACAGAATTAGCCATGGTCAAATTCCTTTAATACGTCGACTACATAATCCAATTCCTTCTTTGTGTTATATTTTGAAAAAGAAAAGCGTAAAGAAGGCTTTTTAAGTTCTTCAACCGACAAAATCTCAGACAACACATGCGAACCAGTATTACTTCCCGACTGGCAAGCACTACCCTTGGAGCAAGCTATCCCTTTTAGATCCAAATGAAAAAGAAGCATTAAGGCTTTTTCAGGACTAAATGGTAAACAAACATTTACCAAAGTATAGGTGCTTTTTTCCAAATCTCCAGAATGACCATTAAATTCAGCGGTCGGAATTTCCTTTCTTATCTTTTCTATGAAATACCGTTTCAAATCAATTATATAGGCCCTTTCCTCCTCTAAATTGTCATAAGCAACGGTGAAGGCTTTTTCCAACCCAACAATATTATGGAACGACTCCGTTCCCGCACGGAACCCACGTTCTTGCGAACCTCCAAAAATCAGCGGTTTTAATCCGGTATTTTTCTTAATGTAGGCAAAGCCAATTCCCTTTGGACCATGAAATTTATGTGCTGCGGCTGTAAAAAAGTCTGCAGGTGTTCGCTGCACATCCCATGGATAATGTCCAATGGACTGAACGGTATCTGAGTGTAAAAGAGCGTCATTTTCAGCACATATGCTACATAATGCATCCAAATCTATTTTATTTCCAATTTCATTGTTAATATGCATTAGACTCACCAACTTTTTGGAATCATCTTGCATTAACAAGGTTTCCAAATGGGAAAAGATCGGGTTTCCATAACTATCCAAATCCACAAAATGTACGACAACTCCAAATTCTTTGACCAACTCTTCTGCAGTATGTAAAACCGCATGATGCTCAATTTTCGAGGTAATTATGGTCTTCACTCCCAAATCGCGAACTGCTCCTCGCAATATCATATTGTCTGCTTCCGTACCACCCGAAGTGAATATAATCTCTGATGGATGTGCATTTAAGTATTTGGCAATAGTTTTTCTTGCTTTCTCGATTGCAGTTTTAGCCGATCTTCCATAGCTATGCGTAGAAGACGGATTTCCGTAAAAATTGGCCAAAGCTACTTGCATATCACTAATAACCTCGTCTCTAACCTGTGTTGTAGCCGCATTGTCCAGATATACTTTGTTCATACTTTTAAAAATAGAATTAATATCGTACCTGACTTGGGCAAGACTCGTCAAAAATAATTGAAATAAAGTTAATTTCTTCCAAAATACGTAGAAACCTCTTGGATTATCCCTCTAATT
>CAXMOE010000098.1:0-500 GCA_964194835.1 uncultured Flavobacteriaceae bacterium
AATCAAGGGGCTGGAACATATAGATAAGGTCATAGATATTAATCAGTCGCCCATTGGAAGAACTCCACGCTCCAATCCTGCCACCTATACCGGTGTGTTTGGTGAAATACGATCTTTGTTTGCAAAGACACCTGAGGCGGCCATAAGAGGTTATAAACCTGGACGGTTTAGCTTTAATGTCAAAGGTGGAAGGTGTGAGACATGCCAAGGGGGTGGACTAAGGGTCATTGAAATGAATTTTTTGCCAGATGTCTACGTGGAATGCGAAACATGCAACGGGAAACGTTTTAATAGAGAAACTTTGGAAATTAGATATAAGGCGCAATCAATTGCCGATGTATTGAATATGACTATAAATGAGGCTGTGGGGTTCTTTGACAAAATTCCCAAAATACACCGTAAATTAAAAACTATTCAAGATGTTGGACTGGGTTATATATCATTGGGACAGCAATCTACCACCCTATCAGGAGGTGAGGCACAACGTATAAAATTGGCTG
>CAXMOE010000098.1:510-10339 GCA_964194835.1 uncultured Flavobacteriaceae bacterium
TGAACCTACTACTGGACTTCATTTCGAGGATATTAGGGTTCTCATGGGTGTTTTGAACGAATTGGCCGACAAAGGAAATACCGTACTTGTGATAGAACATAATATGGATGTAATAAAAATGGTCGATTATATTATTGATATTGGTTACGAAGGTGGTCGTGCAGGTGGCATGGTAGTTGCGAAAGGAAATCCAGAAGATTTGGCCAAAGACAAAAAAAGTTATACTTCAAAATTTCTGAGAAAAGAATTAGGTTTGTGATAAATTAATGGAAGGGTTTAACTTCTAGGGATTAAATTTGAACCTTATACTATATGTGCCCTAATCAAAAATCCGTACACTAATAATTGAAAAAATGAGAAAAGAACAACACTCCAAAGGGTGGAACGAAATTAAGACCAACGATTCTTGGGCTATATTCAAGATTATGGGAGAATTTGTTAGTGGTTTTGAAAAAATGAGTGCAATAGGGCCCTGCGTTTCCATTTTTGGTTCTGCACGAACCAAGGATGACAATAAATACTATCAGCTTGCCATAAATATTGCAAAAAAAGTATCGGAGGCCGGTTACGGAATTATAACCGGTGGTGGGCCAGGGATTATGGAGGCCGGTAACAAAGGAGCAAATTTGGCAGGCGGCACCTCTGTGGGATTAAATATTGATCTGCCTTTTGAACAGCATGATAATCCATATATTGATGAGGATAAAAGCCTTGATTTTGACTATTTTTTTGTGCGCAAAGTGATGTTCGTAAAATATTCTCAAGGATTTGTGGTTATGCCAGGAGGGTTCGGTACTTTGGATGAACTTTTTGAAGCCATTACCTTGATACAGACTAACAAAATTGGAAAATTCCCTATTATTTTGGTAGGATCCAGCTTTTGGAAAGGTTTAATCCATTGGATAAAAAGTGATATGTTAGATCATGGAAATGTGAGCGCGGATGATTTGGATCTTATCAAGATTGTGGATACCGAAGATGAAGTTGTTGAGATTCTCGATTCCTTTTACAGAGGCCATACCTTGAGCCCCAATTTTTAAAAAGAAAATGTCAATAAAAAAAATTGCAAAATCATACTTGACCGTTGTTGGCATTATAACGTTATTATTCAACGTTGGTAAAGCCAGTGCACAGCATACCAATAAAATTTCCGCTACGCTAAACGGTGAAAATAAAGTATTAAGTATTAAACAGGAGTTTAGTTATGTGAACTCCACCAAGGAAACCCTAAATGCTCTTTATTTTAATGATTGGGCACATGCCTACTCGGACAAAAGTACCGCGCTGGCCAAACGTTTTGCTGAAGAATTTAAAAAGAGCCTGCATCTTGCAAAGGACGATGAAAGGGGTGCTACAAACATCATCAGTGCAGTAGATGACGATTACCTAGGATTACAGTGGGAACGAACTGAGGGAAAAGATATCATAAAAATTAAGCTTAACAAAGCCTTAAATCCCCAAGATTCAGTAAAAATTTTCATCACCTATGAAGTGAAACTTCCACCTAACAAATATACTCCCTATGGGTATAATACGAGGACCGGTTATTATTTAAAAGATTGGTACCTAACTCCTGCCGTATATAATGGAAGTTGGCAGTTATATTCAAACAAAAATTTGGAGGACCTCTATACAGATGTCACCAACACCACGATTAATTTCATCTATCCTGAGAAGCTTTTTTTGGCCACAAATTTCAAGGAAGGAAGTAGTTCAAAATTTTTGAACAAACAGCACACTACTTTGACCGGGGTAAATCAAAAAAGTTGTGAAATAATTTTAGCAACGGTTAATAACTTTACCAAACATATTACCCAATTCCTCACCATGGAAACGGATATTGAAGCAACCAAATACGATGAGATATCACAGGGAATCTCGATAGATAAGGTTACTAAATTTATCCATGATAATTTAGGGGATTATCCACACGGATCAATATTGGTCAGCGAAATTGATTATAACAAAGACCCTCTATATGGAATTAACCAATTGCCCTCTTTTATCCGTCCGTATGATGAGCAGTTCCAATTTGAGATAAAATTTCTAAAAACCGCATTAAACAGTTATATACGGGAAACCATGTTCCTAAATCCAAGAAAGGAAAAATGGATTATTGATGCAATGGTCAATTATTTAATGATCGGTTACGTAGAAACCTATTACCCTAAACAAAAACTACTTGGCAAATTATCAAAAATGTGGGGTGTTCGTAGCTTTCATCTGGCGGAAATGGATTTTAACGAACAGTACCCTTTTCTATATATGCTCTCGGCCCGAAAAAATTCGGACCAGGCATTGACCACACCCAATGATTCCCTTATAAAGTTCAACCAAAAAATTGCAAATAGATATAAGGCTGGTCTAGGACTGGCATATCTGGCCGACTATATCGGTAAGGAAAAAGTAGACCAAAGCATAAAGACTTTTTACAATTCCTATAAGTTAAAACCAGTAAACCCGGAAGATTTTGAAGCAGTAATCAAGCAATCTACTACCAAGCAAATCGATTGGTTCTTTGATGAATATGTATCAAGTGAAAATAAAATAGATTTTACAATTAAAAACGTATTTAAAAGTGATGATTCCTTAGGGATTACCCTAAAAAATAAGCAAGGTACAAACGTTCCTATTTCTTTATTTGGGTTACGAAAAGATTCAGTCGTATCTACCTATTGGTTCTCTGATATTAAGACCGAAAAGACGTTTACAATCCCAAGGAACGGTGAGGATAGATTGGTGTTGAATTACGATCAAAAAATACCTGAATTCAATCAAAGGGATAATTGGAAGACCCTGAACGGTTTTTTCTCGAGTAATAAGAAGTTAAAATTTCAATTTTTTAAAGATGCGGAGGATCCTTATTACTATCAAATTTTCTATGTTCCCGTACTTGGCTTCAATATTTATGACGGGTTGACTCCCGGAATGCGCCTTACTAACAAAACCTTTTTACAACGTCCATTTGTATTTGATTTCGCACCATCCTACGCTATAAAGGAAAAATCATTTGTTGGATATGGAAAATTAAGTTATAAAAAGTATCATGCCAAGAGTGGGTTATTTGTATCCAACTATTCCCTACGCGGGTCTACATTTCACTTTCAGACAAATTCACGTTATTCGACCATTACTCCAGAAATAAGTTTCGGTTGGCGACCAGACAATTTAATTTCCAATAAGAGGCAATACTTAAGTTTAAGATACGTAAATGTGATTAGGGATATAGATCCAACTCTTGATTTGGAGACTGACCCAGATTATAGTGTTTTTAACTTAAGATTTGGTAAATCGAATAACGGGATCATCAATTATTGGTCTTGGTTTACAGACGCCCAGTATTCCGGGGACTTTACAAAATTGGCATTTAACCTGGAATATCGAAAACTTTTTGAAAATAACAGGCAGTTCAACGTCCGGTTCTATGCAGGGAAATTTTTAAGAAACAAGACCAATTCGGACTATTTTAGCTTTGCTTTGGACAGGCCAACCGATTATTTATTTGATTATAACTATTTGGGCCGTTCGGAGGATTCCGGAATCTTTAGCCAACAGATAATTATCGCTGAAGGTGGATTTAAATCAAAATTGGAAAATCCTTTTGCCAATGATTATATTACCACAATAAATACCAGTATAAATGTATGGCGAGCGATTGAGCTTTATGGCGATGTTGGTTATATTAAAAGTAAAAGACAAAACGGACGATTTGTATATGATTCTGGGGTTCGATTAAACTTGGTTACAGATTATTTTGAACTTTATTTTCCATTATATTCCAACAATGGATGGGAAGTTTCCCAACCGAATTATGAAGAAAAAATACGTTTTATAGTTACCCTTAGTCCAAAGACATTAATTGGTTTATTTACAAGAAAATGGTTTTAAATAATTGAATCATTCGCAATAAAAGCTAGTTTTATTGAAATATGTGCAATAAACTTAATTTTAAATAAGTTATTTTTAATGAATTATTAATAAATAACCCTTTTCTTACATTGCATAAACCATTCTATTTTGATACTTTTGTAAAAAATCCATCCTTAATCAATGAAAGTATCACCCAAAACTAGCAACGACATTTCTTTTGACGATTTTAGAGATCAAATCTTAAAAGACTATGAAATTGCAGTAACAAGTAGGGAATGCAGTTTATTGGGAAGAAGGGAAGTTTTAACAGGAAAGGCCAAATTTGGGATTTTTGGTGATGGTAAGGAGCTACCACAATTGGCCATGGCGCGTTCTTTCCAGAATGGTGATTTTAGAAGTGGCTATTATAGAGATCAAACTTTTATGATGGCCCTCGGTTTCTTAACGCCAAAAGAATTTTTTCATGGTTTATACGCAACCACCGATATAGACAAAGAACCCATGAGTGCCGGCAGACAAATGGGTGGGCACTTTGGCACCCATAGTCTTAATGAAGATGGGAGCTGGAAAGATTTAACTGCACAAAAAAACAGTAGCCCGGACATCTCTCCTACCGCTGGACAAATGCCACGATTATTGGGTCTAGCTCAAGCTTCAAAAATATATCGCCAAGTAAAAGGTATTGCGGCGGAAAAATTCTCCGATAACGGAAACGAAGTAGCATGGGGTACAATAGGTAATGCTAGTACCAGCGAAGGCCACTTTTTCGAAACCATTAATGCAGGAGGTGTTCTACAAGTTCCTATGGTGGTTAGTATTTGGGATGATGAATACGGTATTTCTGTTCAGGCCAAGGATCATACCACTAAGGAAAACATATCCAAAATATTAGAGGGGTTTCAACGAGAGGAAGACAGTCCTGGATATGAAATTTTAAAAGTAAAGGGGTGGGACTATACTGCGTTGATACATACCTATGAAAATGCGTCTGATATTGCCCGTGACGAACATGTTCCAGTTATTATACATGTTACCGAGTTAACCCAGCCACAAGGACATTCCTCCTCCGGATCTCATGAAAGGTATAAAAGTGAGAAAAGGTTGGAATGGGAAAAACAACACGATTGCAATAAACGGTTCAGGGAATGGATTTTGGAAAATGGCATTTCAACGGAAGAGGAGTTAAAAGTAGTTGAAAAAGACATTAAGAAAGGGATTAGAACAGCTAAGAAAGAAGCTTGGACAGAGTTTTTGTCACCTCACAAACAGGCTAAAAAAACCTTGGTGACTCTATTGGAAAATGTTGCCAGTAGCAGTCCCAATAAAACTTTTATCGCAAAAATCAAAAATGACCTGATTGCCTTGGAGGAGCCCGTCAAAAAAGACCTGTCTTCAAAATCCAGACAAGCATTACGTTATCTGCTTGGAGAAAATTCACATGAGAAATTGGCTCTGTTAGATTGGGTGAAGGATTTTATTGATAAAACACAACCTAAATTCAGCTCCCATCTGTACAGTGAGCTTCCAAATAAGGCAACAAGCATTGCGGAAATAAAGGCTGTTTATGATGCTGATCCAGAAAATGTGGATGGGAGGATCATTCTACGTGATAATTTCGACAAGCTTTTCGGAAAATATCCAGAAGCCCTGATTTTTGGCGAGGATAGTGGTGCAATTGGGGATGTTAACCAAGGGCTTGAAGGTCTTCAAAAAAAATATGGCAAATTGCGTATTGCAGATACTGGGATTCGGGAGGCTACCATTATAGGCCAAGGCATAGGACTTGCACTTAGAGGTTTACGCCCCATAGCAGAGATACAATATCTAGACTACGTGTTATATGGTCTACAAACCTTGAGTGATGATTTGGCCACCTTATTGTACAGGAGCGTGGGCAAACAAAAAGCACCGCTTATTGTAAGGACCAGAGGGCATCGTCTTGAAGGAATTTGGCACTCTGGTTCCCAAATGGGTGGATTGATTAATTTGTTAAGGGGAATTTACATTCTGGTGCCTCGAAATATGACCAAAGCTGCCGGTTTTTATAATACCCTTATGAGAAGTGACGAGCCAGCTTTGATAATTGAAAGTTTAAATGGATATAGGCTAAAGGAACCTAAGCCCAATAACCTAGGAGAACTCTGCACACCTATTGGAGTTGTTGAAACTATTTTGGAAGGTACCGATATTACGTTATTATCGTATGGATCAACATTGCGGATTGTGACCAAAGTTGCCCACGAATTAAGGGATATTGGAATAGAAGCCGAAGTATTGGATGCCCAGAGCTTGCTTCCTTTTGATATTCACCATGATGTATTAAAAAGTATTCAAAAAACCAATCGTTTATTGGTCATAGATGAAGATATGCCAGGAGGCTGTTCTGCCTATTTAATACAGGAAATTGTTGAGAAACAAGGTGGATATAGATATTTGGACAGTGCTCCCCAAACATTAACAGCAAATGCGCATAGGCCTGCCTATGCAACAGATGGTGATTATTTTTCAAAGCCCAATGCGGATGATATTTTTGAAAAGGTATATGAAATTATGCACGAGGCCAATCCTGAAGATTTTCCAAAACTGCGTTAATCCATATCACAATCAAATATATTAATCCTGCTCTATGTGCAGGATTTTTTATAGATTACAGCAACCTTTAAGTATTATTTTATTTTTATAATTTATACTTATTAGAAGTGTACTCTATTTGAACTTATCGTTATGGAAACTCATCACCTAAAACAACTCCAGGACATCCTTCAGAACAATTTTGCCATGAGTAGCATCGGCATTACACCTTTGGTTGGATATGATAGTTACAACTACAAAGTTAAAAGCAACAAAGGTTCTTTTGTTCTTAAACAATACCCAAACTCACCTGAAATTATTACTCTGGTTAAGTCTGAAAATCAAGTGCTGAATCGACTTAGTAATTTAAAAAACTATGATTTTCCCTTAGCTGTAGTAACCCAAGATGGCGAAGATCTTGTAATCAATGAGGATTTTGTTTATCGATTATTATCCTTTGTAGAAGGCGAATTTCTTGGTGATGTTATCCATACTCCTGATCTAATGCAATCTTTCGGTGTTTTTTTGGGCAGCATGGACAAAATTTTGCTCACTACCTACGATACGGCCATTGCTGCTAGACATTTCCAATGGGATTTAAAACACTTTAACGACAACAAAATTTATTTACCCTACATTACTAATTCCAAGGATAGAAATTTAGCCGCTTACTTTTTTATGCAGTTTAATGAACAAGTATCTCCTGTGCAACATCTTTTGAGGAAGGGAATCATTCATAACGATGCTAACGATTGGAATGTTCTTACCACAAATGGCAAAGTTGCTGGAATCATCGATTTTGGTGATATGTGCAATTCGTGGATCATAAATGAACTGGCCATTGGAATTACGTATATAATGATGGGGAAAGAGGAGCCTTTAGAGAGCGCATTACCCGTTATACGAGGATATCATAACATCTTTCCTTTGGAAGAAAAAGAACTCGATGTTCTCTACTATTTAGTTGCTGCGAGGCTTTGTACAAGTGTTTGTAATTCAGCCTATTCCAAAACAATGAAACCAAGCTCGGACTATATCACTGTCAGTGAAAAAGGTGCATGGGATCTATTGCATAAGTGGCTTAGCCTTAATCCAATAAGAGCAAAGGATGCTTTCAGAAAAACTACCGGTTTCCCGTACAGTAAAAAACCAAAATTTGAGTACCAGCTCAAAAGAAGAAAAAACTATTTGAGTGATGCCCTATCCCTGAGTTATAAAAATCCGATTGAAATGTCACAATCAGCATTTCAATACATGTACGACACCAGTGGTAATACTTTTCTGGATGCATACAACAATATCATGTTAGCCGGTCATTGCCATCCCATAGTGGTACAGGCTGGCCAACGGACCATGGCAAAATTAAATACCAATACGAGATATCTGTATGAAGAACTATTGGTATATAGCGAAAAACTTTTGTCCAAGTTCCCGTCCAGATTGAACAAAGTATTTTTTGTGAATTCAGGGAGCGCTGCCACTGATCTAGCAATTAGAATTGCTATGAAATATACTAGGAAGAATAAGGTTATGGTTTTGGAACATGGGTATCATGGGAACACTAGAATTGGAATTGACATAAGTCACTACAAATACAATAATAAAGGTGGCGGTGGCAAACAAGATTATATTGTGCAAACCCCTATGCCCAAAGCGTTTGGGTCCATTTATAAAGACGATGGAACTGCTGGAAATCATTTTGCATCACAAATGGCGGTGCAATTAAAAAGAAACAATGGTGAAATAGCCGCATTTATTGCGGAACCCATTATGGGTTGTGGAGGGCAAGTTCCTTTGGCCAAAGGATATTTGCAGGAAGTATATCCAAAGATAAGGGAACAGGGTGGTATTTGTATTAGCGATGAAGTCCAGGTTGGTTTTGGTAGACTTGGAGAAAAATTTTGGGGTTTTGAAATGCACGATGTTGTACCCGATATGGTGATTTTAGGAAAACCAATGGCCAACGGACATCCTATTGGGGCGGTGGTTACTACCACTGAAATTGCCCAAAGTTTTGAAAATGGTCCGGAGTTTTTTAGCTCTTTTGGAGGTAATCCCGTTTCCTGTGCAATAGGACATGCCGTATTGAAGGTTATTGACGAGGAAAGTCTTCAGCAACATGCTAAAAAGGTTGGGAATCACTTGAAGGGACTTCTAAATACACTACATCAAGAGTATCCTGAAATTATCGCTGATATTCGGGGAAGTGGACTTTTTGTTGGTGTTGAAATTACGGATACAAATGGCAATCCAAATACGCAATTGGCCGTTGATATAAAAAACAGATTAAGGGAAGTATTTATATTGATCGGTACAGATGGTCCGTATGATAATGTACTTAAAATAAAGCCCCCATTATCATTCACTTTACAAGATTCTGAAATATTAGTAGCCGAAATTCATTTAATTCTTAAAGATTTAATAAAATTTTAGCAAAAAAACTATACATTTAAGCGCTTCAAATCTTCAAATGAATGAGAAATACATTAAATAATGATGTGGGACTAGCCTTGTTAAGGATTGCACCGTCGGTAATGCTGTTAACACATGGAATTTCAAAATTTCAAAAATTAATCGGTGGTGATTTTGAATTTAGTGATCCAATTGGCATTGGGGCATCCCCCTCACTTTTCTTGGCTGTAATCGCGGAGTTCATTTGTCCCATACTAATTATCATTGGTTTCAAAGTCCGTTGGGCAGCTGTTCCGCCAATGATAATGATGTTGGTGGCTGTATTTGCAGTTCATACTGAAGATCCATTTGGGGTAAAGGAAAAGGCATTGTTATATTTGGTCTTTTTCGTAGCTATAATGCTACTAGGACCTGGGAGATACAGTGTTTCCAAAAAGTAATTTCAAATTACTTTTACCAATAACTCTTTCAATAAATCTCCGTGGGAAATATTTGAAGCCCCCACACCCTTTCCCTTGAGATCCAAATCCCTAAGATGGGATATTATTTGGCTCACTTTTTTCATAGGGTAATTTTTTGCTGCAACTTGGTATTCCTTGACGAAAAATGGATTTATCCCCAAAGCACTCGCCACGTTTTTGGCTGAATGGTCATTTAGCCCGTGATAATTTAGCAACTGGGTAAAAAATGTATTTATAGTTTATGATGCGTGTTGCTTTAATTATGTTCCTTTCCCCAATGGCCTTTTTAAGTTCAAAATTATTGAAGTCCTTACTTATTCCGATGTTTTCTTCAATGTCTTTGGGGGTTATTTCGGTTTCTTTGGGAATTACCAACTGTAATTTTTCCAGTTCGTTGTTGATTCTACTAAGATCCGTGCCTAAAAATTCAACTAATAGCATAGCCGCCTTAGGTGCAATATGGCACCCTTTACCCAACAAAACTTTCCTAATCCATTCCGAAACCTGGTTTTCGT
>CAXMOE010000099.1:0-371 GCA_964194835.1 uncultured Flavobacteriaceae bacterium
TGGTTCAGTGTTCCTATGGAGGCTGGCGATCTTTGCAGCACGGCTGTCGAAACTGTTACTGCCATCCCCAAATGGGTATATTATTCATTCTTTTTAGGGGCATTAGCCTCGGTGACCACTATACTTTGGTCTGTTTGGAAAACGCCGGAAATTCCGCCTACTGAAGAGGAGGCAGAGCATTTGCTTGCCTTTAAACAGCAGCCTTTTTTAGAAAAAGCGCTTCATCCGTTTAAAGAAATTTATCACGCCATAGGCGATATGCCAAAACTCATGTGGAAATTATCTGCTGTTTACTTCTTTCAATGGTATGCACTATTCTGTTATTGGCAGTTTATAACCCCTATGCTCAGAACTAGTCTATTTGGAATAAG
>CAXMOE010000099.1:381-10319 GCA_964194835.1 uncultured Flavobacteriaceae bacterium
TAAGCAATGACGATACCGAAAAATTTGAAGGTATTATGGAACTCTGTAATTCAGGAGCGGAAATAAGCGCGGGGGATATCTCATTTGCCCAAAATATACAAACACTATCAGAACAAGCTTTAGCACAGACAGGACTAATGAATGGTACCTATAATTTAGTCACTATGGCGGTAGCATTGGCATTGGTGCCTTTGGCCAGAAAATATAGTTCCAAGTGGGTTTACATAATGAGTTTGGTATTCGCCGGTATCGCTATGTTGAGTATGCCATTTATTAAAGATCAATATGTATTGTTGTTACCAATGATCCTTTTTGGAATTGGGTGGGCCGCAATGATGGGAATCCCATACGCAATGGTATCAAAGGTCATCCCTGAGGAAAGACGTGGAGTGTATATGGGAATTGTAAATATGATGATTGTAATTCCAATGCTTATCCAAACAATCACCTTTGGACCTATAATTAAACATTTATTGAACAACAATGCCGTTAATGCAATTCTGTTTGGAGGAGTGTTTTTTATTATTGCTGCTGTTCTGGCTACACGAATAACGAAGTCTCTGCCCGAACATGAATAAACATAAAACTATTCAAAAACAGCTAATGAGGCATAGAAAGTCTTTACATCTATTTTAGTACTTTATATAGCACAATGACACAACAAACTAAGGATAGAAACAGGAAAGAAAAAATCCTTTACCAAATGGCTGGAAATCCTACAACAGGAAAGTTGGCAGCTAGAGCTGTTGATTTCCGGTTTTGCCATTTTTCTATTGGCAGAGTCATTTGAGCCTTTACACAACCTGAATTACCAAATTAGCCTATTAGCCTCGGGGAGCAGTTATTACCTTATATTGGGAATTCCTTACCAGGTTATATTAGGTGCCTGGTATGTGCTGATTATCAATCTTGTACTACATGTATTGTTACGTGGACTTTGGATCAGCACCATTGGATTGCGCTATATCTCCAGGGATATTGATTTTGACCTTCTCAATACAAGCCAAAAATTTGATCGGTTTCTCCGAAAGCGGATAGTAAGTTTTGATTTATATATTCAACAACTGGAAAAATTATGTAGTGCTGTTTTTGGATTTACTTTTCTTATCCTATTTATTCTAATTTCAGGAGGTCTTTATGTGTTGGGCATTATTATAATGGCCTTGACAATAGAATGGGTAAGCACTAGATTTGGGGGTCCATGGGTCTTGGTTATTGTGCCCTTTTTATTAGCATATATCTTGGGAGGTATTTTTTACTTTCTTGATTTTGTTACCTTGGGTTGGATTAAAAGAAAAAAAGATATTGCCGGATTTTATTACCTGATCTATCGTTTTTTTAGCGCCATTACTTTAGCTTTTATCTATCGCCCATTATATTATAATCTAATAGATAACAAGTTTGGCCGTGGAGTGGTCCTGTTTTTAATTCCTTATTTAATTGTTTTTACCTTATTTGCTTCATTGACAATTAATACCCACGCCTATCTTCCAGGCAATCGGCAGCTGCAGACCCTAAGTAATGATTCCTACGACGATACCTGGGACATAAACAAACCCACATACTCTGCCAGTATTTCTTCCAAATTCGTTAATAATGGATTTATTCCTCTTTATCTGCCGTATGTAGCACTTGGTGATGACAAGGTCATTCAGCATATTTGCCAGGACTTAAAACCTGCTAAAACGGGATTTTTTTTCTTTGGGAACAATGATCCGTTACGTTCGGACATGAGCGCAGATTCCGCATTGTCTTGCCATTCACAACGGTTTAAAATTTATGTAAACGATAGTGTTTTAAACAATCCCAAATACAGATTCCATGATCACCCTACGCGCAAAAACATAGGGTTGCTCACTGTCCTGGATGTCGGATATCTGCCACGTGAGGAATATGCTGTAAAAGTGCATGTGAAATTAGCTGAAAATCGTAATGGAAAAGATACTTTAGTTTTTCGTGAAACCGTCCAAACTCCTTTTTGGATAGAGTAGTCGTTCCCTTTGTTATCAAAAAAACAAATTAAATACTTAACCATTTTTTACGGTCTTAGGAGGAGTACAGTAAATAGCTCAAAGAATTGAGATGGCCTACTATCATACTTGGTGATAAAATCTAATTTCGATTGCGAATATCGTGACGATATAGAAGCGAAGAACAGGGGGGAAATAAAGATGTACTTTGTACATGGCATTATGAATGTAACAAATGCAATTTAATCTTAGGTTAGTGCTGCCTATATAAGGAAGATGCAATTACAATTCATGTCTCCTATCCCTCCAGCTTTACATTAATATGTCATTTATTCCAAACCTCTTATACCGAAGTCTAGATCTGTTACAGTTTCTTGTAAATCATATCCGTAATACAGAACAAGATTCATTAATTTTTTATATATTTAAGAGAGTTTTTATGGTAAAACACACTGACCTATGTCAGGACAGCAAATCGAAATTATCCTTGCCAGACAATTGGCAGATTGTCTTTCGGTCCCAGTTTTTATAGTGGGTCCGGAGGGGACATTATTATTTTATAATGAACCTGCAGAGCAAATATTAGGGAAGCGTTTCGAAGATACTGGAGAAATGCTGGTTGGAGAATGGGGTGAAATATGGTACCCCCATGATGAAGATGGAAATGCAATACCTCGGGAGGAACTTCCCCTGGTTAAGACCATATATAGCCACGAACCTGGCCATAAGACCTTCTGGATTAAAAGCTTGGCGGGTAAGTCGATTAAAATATCCGTTACTTCTATTCCCGTCATTGGAAGATCCAAACAATTTTCAGGCGCTATGGCTATTTTTTGGGATAATGACCTTAAGGTATGAGAATTAAACTACATGGCACACGTGGAGCTTATCCCACTTCCTCTAAAGAAAACCAAAAGTTTGGCGGAAATACAGCATGTATTGAAATAATTGATGGGGACGAAAGATTAATACTCGATGCAGGTACAGGCATATTAACAATCGATTTTGATACCTATTATAAAGCTGATCGAATCGACATCTTATTAACCCATTTACATATGGACCACATTCAGGGTCTAGGTTTTTGTAAGCCTTTGTTCAACCCTGAAAAAGAAGTCCATATTTGGGGCCCGGGTGGTAGTCCCAACTCACTAAAGTCGAGATTAAATAGGTTTTTATCCCCTCCTCTTTTTCCGGTTATGCTCAGGGATATTCCCTGTAAACTTGTGGTTCATGAGTTGCCGAATACCCCATTTGCATTGGGGAAATTTTTAATTAATGCAGAATTTATAAGTCACCCTGGGCCAACTGTAGGTTTTCGGATTCAATGTGGATCAAAGACCATTACTTATATTCCCGATCATGAGCCGGTAATATGTAAATCCCATTTATATCCTGAAGATGAATGGATCTCCGGATTTGATCTTGCAAATGATACAGACCTACTAATTCATGATTCCCAATACAGTTCGGAAGAGTATGAAAAAAAAGGAGGATGGGGCCATTGTTCTCTGGACATTGCAGTGGAATTATCTGAAAGAACCAATACCAAACGTCTGGTATTGTTTCATCATGATCCTACACATACGGATACCCATAGAATCGAAATGTTTGAAGAGTTTAAGAAAACCCACAAATTAAATATCCCAATAGAACTAGCTGTTCAGGGAACTGAGATAGAAGTTTAACGCTTTATAAACTGCCTTTTCGTATTAAGTCCTATAATGATACAATTACACCATGAGTACACCTCACTTCCTACCACCCATAAATCCGTCATTGGCCTGATACAGGCTATCCCTTAAACATTCTGCGATAAATTCTTTCACTACTATCGGAGATTTCTTAACTTAGTTACCAAATAGAAATCTAAATCTCTTGGTGTTCACAACCCCCCTTACACCCATTTTATAATAAACAAATGGAATTTAATTTAGCAGAGAAATTAGCGATTGTAAAAGCCATTGATATGGTAATATTAGCAAACGGAAAAATTGATGAAGGAGAAATCCTCTATTTGGAACAACTGATGAAAGCGTTGGAATTCGGTTTTGAATTTGTTCAAGAGGCTAGAAAATTCAATGCAACACAAGCTAAACTGATCTTACAGGGAATGAGCGAGTCCAAAAAACATTCACTCTCCCATTCGTTGTACCTAATGGCCCGTGCTGATGGTGATATAGACGAAAAAGAATTGGAGACCATCAATTCTATTTTTATGGCAGTAGGGATAGATATTGAAAACGCAGCGAACACTAAACCTCCATTTGATGTTTCTGACGTTTATTTTGAGTCATCCGAACACATTCTATATGAAAAGGGAAAGCCTAAATCGGGACCTTACGGTAAAGCGAGAAGAGCAATAAAAATTGAAACCGATATGGAAGGCATAGAAGAATATTCTGTAACATCCTATAATTTGGACGATATTCCTGCACTTTGGGGCAGTAATATTCAAATGGCATCAAAACAAATGAAAGTAATTGAATCAGAATCTACCAAAACTGTTTTGAGGGGATATGGGGAAGACCCTGGAGCAATGGGACATCCTGATGGGGTATTTTCCAATTATGGCATTTCAATTATTCATCCGAACAACAAAATAGAAAAAATTGTCCTTCATAGATACGATCGTAGTGAAGATACAGAATATTTGAAATAAAACTGTGTGCTGTTTTAGCTGTAACCCCTACCCTATCCTGTTTCAGTTAGTACGTATCTAATGTACTTCTAGTCTTTAGTAAATACGTATTCCACAGCCTAATACCAGCGTTCCTAAATGCATGATAAAATTTACTATCTTGGCGATTCAATCGCGCCAACAATCGGTTACCTAACATAACTGTTACTATTTTCTTAGGTTCGCGAATTCGAATTATAAAATGCCATAGGTATGAATAGACGTGAATTAATTAAAAGATCTGCAATTGCCGCTGTTGGAGTTGGAGTGTTGCCCAATTTGTTTATGCTACTTGAGAGTTGTGGCCCAGAAAGACTTACCGATTATCAGCCTATATATTTATCTGTTGAACAATTCGATACTGTTTGGGAAATAGCCGAATTGGTCCTGCCAAAAACAGACTCCCCCGGTGCTAATGATGTAGGTGTAGCACCTTATATAGATCTGTTGTTTGCTGAGTTTTTTGAGGAAAAGGATAAAACAAAATACGAATCGGGTTTAAAGCTGTTCATGGCAAACTGTAAGGAACGATTTGGAAATTCCTTTGTTGATCTTGATGAAACCAGCAAGATTACTTTTTTACAAGATCTGGATAAAGAAGAAATTGATGAATCTTTTTTTAAGTCCATAAAGAGGTTTATTTTATGGGGTTATTTCACATCAGAGCAAGGTATGAAAAGTATGAATTATTCTCCGGTGCCTGGCCAATACGAAGGGTGCATCACCATAGATGATCAGGAAAAGAATCTCGTGGGTAACCGATAAATGATAAAGAAAATGCAAACAAATAAATTTGATGCCATTGTTATAGGCTCCGGCATGTCCGGTGGTTGGGCAGCCAAAGAATTAACAGAAAAAGGACTCAAAACACTGGTTTTGGAAAGGGGACGTCAGGTGGAACACATCAAGGATTATCCTACCACGAATAAGGCCCCTTGGGAATTCAAATTCCGTAAGGAACTTAGCAAAGAAACACGGGAAGAATTTCATATTCAAAAAGGCGTCTATGCGTTTAACGAAGCCACCAAACATTTTTGGGCAAGCGACAAAAAACATCCATATTCCCATCCAGATGACAAGCCTTTCCGATGGCTAAAAGCCTTTCAAACCGGAGGGAAAAGCTTACTGTGGTATCGGCAATCCTACAGGTTAAGTGAAATTGATTTCGAAGCTAATGGCAAGGATGGTTATGGCGTGGATTGGCCGGTAAGATATAGCGACATAGCTCCCTGGTACGATTACGTGGAAAACTATATAGGAGTAAGCGGCAGAAATGAAGGTTTGAAACAGTTACCTGATGGAAAATTTTTACCTCCAATGGAGTTTAATTGTGTGGAGGAGCACTTTAAACAATCTATAAAAGAAAACTTTAATGGGCGGGTCATGACCATTGGCCGAACCGCCCATGTTACTGTTAAACATAATGGAAGGGGACCATGTCAACACCGAAATATGTGTGAAACAGGCTGTCCATTTAGTGCGTACTTCAGTAGTGTAAGTGTTACGCTACCGGCGGCCGCAGCAACCGGCAATATGATGTTTAGACCCCATTCCATAGTTCACTCCATTATTTTCGATGAAAAGCTAGGAAAAGCAACGGGAGTACGTGTCATTGATGCCCAAACAAAGGAAACAACCGAGTTTTATGCGAATATCATTTTCTTATGTGCTTCAACACTCCCCAGTGCCCAGATAATGCTCAACAGTACTTCGGCCAGCTTTCCGGACGGAATTGGCAATTCAAGTGGCACGTTGGGACATCATCTAATGGATCATTTTAGTGTGGGCGCTGAGGCCAAGGTCGAAGGATTTAAAGATGGCTATTATAACGGTCACAGGCCCAATGGCATATACATCCCTCGATTTCAAAATGTGGATAGCAAACATCCCGACTTTGTAAGGGGCTTTGGATATCAGGGCTCTGCCAAAAGGGAAGGATGGTCTAGGGGTACCCAAATGGAAGGGTTCGGGCCGGCATTTAAAGAAGAAATTTCAAAACCAGGCCCATGGACCATGGAAATTGGCGGGTATGGTGAATGTCTCCCCTATTTCGACAATAAAGTGGAGTTGCACCCTGAAATAAAGGATCAATGGGGAATCCCAATATTGCATATAAGCTGTGAACTTAAGGAAAACGAGCATAAAATAATGCAGGCAATGAGCGATACGGCTGTTGAAATGTTGGAAAAGGCAGGATATAAAGATATTACCCCTGGTAATCCAAACGACTATATTTTTGGGGATGGAATTCATGAAATGGGAACTGCTCGTATGGGAAGAGACCCCAAAACTTCAGTTTTGAATAAATGGAATGCCTGCCATGATGTACCCAATCTATTTGTAACAGATGGTTCATTCATGGCTTCCTCCGGTTGTCAAAATCCGTCACTTACATACATGGCTTTTACGGCTCGAGCAGCTAATTATGCAGTAGAAGAAATGAAAAAAGGCAAACTTTAACCAATAATTTACATTATTAAAGTTCTGAAGAAAATTTACAACGCATTAAAATTGAATTATACTTAGTATGTTATTTAATTTGGGATTTTTGAATATAATCACAACTTGTGATACGCCCTAAGTACATTGTCTATTTTTGCGTTTTCTTCTTGATCTATTATTTTCCTGTCCGGATTTTCATCCAACCATTTTAAGGTTCTTTTTATGCCTTCGGCAAACGGAATTGTAGCTTTAAATCCAGGGACAAAAGTTTTTATTTTGGTATTATCAAAAATGACACTTTCACCCTTATCAGCAAGTAAGGTCCCTGTAAAAGAGGGCTCAATTTTACAAATAAAATCAGATGCTATGTGTACTACTTTTGCCTCCCTACCTAAACCAGTGGCTAAGATTTCATAAATCATGTTCCAGCTAAGAATTTCGTCCGAAGTAATATGGAATGCATGTCCAATGGCTTGTGATAATCCCAATAATCCTACCAAACCTTTTGCAAAATCATCTGAATGGGTCACCGTCCACAAGGAAGTCCCGTCTCCATGAACTATAATCTCTTTTCCTTTTAGTATTCTGTCCGCTGTGGTGTATTCCTTAAATCCGCCAATGGCAATGGGAATAACAGTATCATAGGTTAAGGAGGGACGTACTACCGTAATGGGAAATCCTTCTTCCCTGTAGGCTTTCATTAAACGGTCCTCACATTTAATCTTATCATTGGAGTAATCCCATAAATTATTATATAAGGGAGTAGACTCTGTAATGATTGGGTAGCGTAATGGTGTTTGGTAGCAAGATGCGGAACTTATAAAAATATATTGTTTGGTTTTTCCTTTAAACAGGGCAATATCCCGCTCCATATCCTTAGGGGTAAAGGCGATCCAATTTACCACTACATCCCAGCTATGATTTTCCAATTCCAACAAATCATTGGGTTTATTAATATCACCCAATATTGTTTTTGCCCCAGCTATTTTTACGTTGTTGGTTCCTCTATTAAGGTGGTACAGATCTATTCCATTAGCTATAGCCAACCTACTGGAAGGTGTGCTGATATTACCTGTGCCTCCTATAAATAAAACTTTCATATGCGGTTCTTATCTTTTACAAATTACCGTGTAATATAAACATAAAAGTGTTATCGAATCGGTTTAATTCCGTTGCTTGCCTAATTCTTCCAATATCCCCAGGGGATTTCTGCCGCCGTTAACGCCCATTGGTTAAATACTAGGTTGATTCCACATACATGTCTTTATGTATATTATTGATATTCAATTTATTAAATACATTTATCTATTGTAACACTTAATTAAAATATACACCCAAATATTAAAATACTATATTCGGCAGCAGAAACAGCAACACGTTTATTGTTCTCTCTAATGTGTCAAAACTTGTACTTTAGGGAAAATGATATTGAAGAAAATGATTTATGAAGCCTATAATCGGAGTCTTGTTTTTATTTGTTTTTTTTGGTTTGGGATGTAATTCCAAGCGGCAGAATACTGATGAACCACAACTTACAATTAATATTGTAGAAAGGGATTTAGAGGAAATAAAAAAAGACGGAAAATTAAAAGCATTGATTGCCTATAGCGGAACAAGTTACTTTTTATATAAGGGTAAACCTATGGGCTACGAATATGAACTACTGGAGCGTTTGGCCGATCATTTTGAGGTAGATCTGGAAATTAAAATTTCAAAAAACCTTAATATGTTATTGAGTGATCTCATCAAAGGTGATGTTGACATAGTGGCCTATGGATTGGCGATAACTTCCGAAAGAAAAAAAATAGCTGCTTTTACCGATCATTTGTACTTGACCAAACAAGTTTTGGTCCAAAAAAAACCCGCTAATTGGCGTCAAATGACCTTGGATGATATAAATAAGGTCATAATTCAAGACCCATTAGAACTGATTGGCGACACTGTTTCTGTTCGGAAAAATTCGTCCTATTTTGATCGATTAACAAATTTGTCGAAAGAGATTGGTGGCGAAATAGTAATTGATACTTTGGAAGGAAATCTGTCAACCGATGAAATTATTAAAATGGTAGCAGATGACAAGATCAAATTTACCTTTGCAGACAAGAACCTGGCGAGTATAAATTCGTCCCATTATCCCATATTGGATATTGAAGTTCCGGTAAGTTCTTCCCAAAGAATAGCTTGGGCCGTAAGACCAGGTTCTCCTAAGCTATTGGAAGCCACCAATATATGGTTGAAAAAGCAAAGAAAGGAATCGGATTATAATGTGATCTATAATAAGTATTTCAAGAATAAAAGAAATTTTAAAAGGCGAGTAAAAAGTGATTTTTATAGTTTAAACAACCATCAAATAAGTGAGTATGACGATATAATAAAAGCCAATGCAACTAAAATTGGTTGGGATTGGCGATTATTGGCTTCACTCATATATCAGGAATCCCGATTTGAACCCCAAGCAAATTCATGGTCTGGAGCCGAAGGATTAATGCAAATGATGCCGGCTACTGCAGAAGAGTTGGGAGTAAACAATAGATTGGATCCCCAAGATAATATTCGCGGGGGAGCTACATATTTAAAGCAATTAAAGATTCTGTACAGCGTGTTAAATTTGCGCTGGCATCGTACAATTGTGGATATTACCATGTGAGAGATGCTCAGAAATTAGCAGATTTGAACAATCGTAACAAACATGTATGGGACGGCCAGGTCGATAGTATGATATTGGCATTGAGTTATCCCCAAAATTACAATAAGGAAATTATAAAACATGGTTATGTAAACGGAATAGAGCCCTTCGAATATGTGGGTCAAATATTTGAGAGACATGATCATTATACTAAGTTCAT
>CAXMOE010000100.1:0-2578 GCA_964194835.1 uncultured Flavobacteriaceae bacterium
ATACAATAACTTTCATTTTTATCCTTGTCCATCACGTATTATGGACAGATAGGATTTTGTTCAACTGAAAAATAGTAAAGTGAAGTTTATCACATCACCCTTACTCCGCCGTTGTTGGATCAATGATAGTACTGACTTCACTTACGGCATTGGCCGGAAAGCCACCTTGCTTGGCATGTTCCCGGACTATTTTCTCATTGGGAGCAATATAAACACAGTAGATTTTATCTCCGGTCACATAGCTGTGGACCCATTGAATCTCTGGACCCATATTTGACAAAACACCGCAAGATGTTTCTGAAATACCCTTTAGTTGCTCGGAGGTCAGGTGGCATAGCAATATATTTAAGTCCCTACTCATGTGGCTTTTCAGTTACGCTCCGTTTTTTTTGTGGTTTCTGGACTCCGCATATCGCTTTCTGTAAATTACGAAATATTATGTTGTAATTGAATGCTTAGCAAAACGGTATTAATAAAATAAGTATGATATTTTACAAATTACTATCACAGGATTTTTGCTATTTTTGGTGATTGAACACCTTTAAAATACTTCAAATGGCCGAAAACAAGAAGAAATGGAATTCCGAGAGATTGCTCAGTCTCACAGCAATGAGTATGAGTTTTTTTACGTTGGTGATATTTATCTATCAGACAAATCTAATGAGCAAGCAGAATTATCTTTCCATCTTACCTTATTTGGCTATTTCCACTAGCCATAATGCCTCCGAACAAACTTTTGAATTGAGCTTGGATAATTATGGCGTAGGACCTGCAATAATAGAATCTGTAAAGATGGTATTTAAAGATAAGAGGTACGACCTAGTCGATTACAACAATGATCTATTTACCTTTCTTGCGGAAATGGCCCCGGCCATGGACAGCATAAAAAACTATTCCTTTTCCAGTCTTGATAAGGGAACAGCCATTCCTGTCAATTACAAGTATAATATATTGAAAGTAAAATCTCCAAAGGATTACCAAATAATAACAAGTAGTCTTGACAGTTTACTGAAGGAAGGGCTTTATTATGAGATCATCTATAGGTCTATCCAAGATGAACGTTGGTTAATACACAATAATTCTGATGGGCCAATAAAACTGGAGTAATGATCAGGCAACAAGCATATGGCCGGGCAGCAAGCAATTTGTAGCCAGTTGCTACATTCTTTACCATACAAATTGCGTTTTAGCTTTTTGTACTCGTAACAATTGAGAATGGAAGGTCATTAACCGAACTTCGTTTCCAGGTAATATTTTAGGCGTTGCCCAATAAAATAATTCCAGCCTTCGATTCCACTCTCCCGTTTGAATTCTGGAATATCCTGGGGAAATGATGCTGTTATCTGATGTGTCAGCCTCAATTTTGTACCGTCATGTTGTTCAATTAGTTCAAACAACACGAAAGAGTCACCCGGATATCCTTCGTATTTCCAGTCATAACTTATCTTTTTCATGGGCACCACTTCTGTTAATTTCCATAGATGTAGAAAATTTCTGTTTTGGGACTGTACGTTGAATTGTGTTTCAAACCCAACTTCAGGTTTAAACGATTCAATATTTTCGAAAAACCATTGCTTCATTTGGTCCAGTTCGGTTATGGCACCCCAAACATTTTGAATTGAGGTGTTGAAAATTTGTTCTACAATAATTGGTTTCTCAGAGTCTTCCATATCACTTATTTTTACCTTTAATTTCAACAATCATTTCCACTTCACAGGCAATATTCCATGGTAAGGATCCCATACCAACCGCCGACCGGGCGTGCCTTCCCCGTTCCCCAAATACCTCGATCAACAGATCCGAGAAGCCGTTAATTACCCTAGGATGTTCCGTGAACGATGGATCTGCATTCACCATCCCAAATACTTTTACAATCTTCACAACTTTGTTGAGATCCCCGATATGGGCCTTTAGTACAGATAACTGGTTAATTGCTGTTAGTCTGGCAGCCATATACCCCTGCTCAATGGTTAAATCCGATCCTACCTTGCCAATTGTCTTTTCACCGCTTGATGATATGGGGCCATTTCCCGACAAGTAAATGAGATTTCCGCTTTGGGTAGAAAGTGCAATGTTGATTCCCTTTGGCAATTTAGGGTCTACCAGTTCTATTCCTAGGTCTACTAAGCGCTGTTCAACATCATAATCATAAAGATTTTCACCGGCACTTGCTTCCTGGCCATGGGAATTGAAGACTAGGAACATCGCAATAAGAAAGGAAATTATGATCTTCATACTTTAAATCTTTAATGGAGTAGGTTAAAAATAAGGATTTTTGGAGTATCCTTTTTTTGTAGTACATTGAGCACTGTTTCCAGGCATAGTATTGAAACATATTTTCTTTTTTGCAGTGTTGACGAAACCTGATAAATCTCATAAAATATGTAGCCACAGAGATTTAGATTTGCATAGCTTGGCAGGTTACGTGGCAACCCTAGAACAGTTCAAGTTTTTAAATTTAGTAACACTAATATATAAATCAGATGGTTGGAAATAAAAGAAAATGGCAACTCAGGGACACTATTGTCCTTATGAGGGTTTTTATTGGTTGGCACTTTTTGTATGAGGGGATCATAAA
>CAXMOE010000100.1:2588-10165 GCA_964194835.1 uncultured Flavobacteriaceae bacterium
CATCCTACGGGTACCTTGCATCAGCACAAGGACCTTTAAAACCAATTTTTCACGCACTTACCAATGAGGCTGTATTGGGATGGGTGGACGCAATGAATATGACGGCCCTTATTTTGGTTGGACTTACCTTGATATTAGGTGTTTATGAAAAATTAGGCGCGTTTGTAGCTATGGGTTTATTGGCGATGTATTATTTGGCCCACCCTTCATTTCCTTGGCTGCATCAAGTGAACGTTGAAGGAAGTTACTGGTTTGTAAATAAGAATCTTATAGAATTGGTTGCCTGTCTTGTTATATATCAGTTTCCTACTGGACAATATTTTGGACTTGGGCGCATTATTAATAGGAAAAAAGAATCAACTAAAACAGAAAAGGTATGAAATGGAGTAGAAGGGATGTACTAAAAGGTTTAGGCGGCATACCAGTCTTGGGGGCCGTATGGTGGGCAGGAGCTGCAAATACGATTGGTTATAGTAAGGAGCGTTCAGAAATACTTGAACAATTAAACATTCAGCCTTCGTTATCTCCGCTATTGCCAACAATAGGAGGAAATCCAATTAGGGTGGGAATCGTTGGATTTGGCATCCGGGGTGAACAATTGTGTAGATCACTGGGTTTCGCCACAAAAGAATGGCTTGAGGAAATGAAACTGGCCGCAGAAGAAGACAATAAGAATACAAGGTTAAGCAGTTTTCTGGCACAAGAGCGGTTAAATGTACAATTGGTTGGGGTATGTGATGCCTTTGATGTTAGAGCAGATAAGGCGATAGCTTCTTTTTCCAACAAGGACATCACCTTTAAACGCTACAAAACCCATCAGGAAATGATACGTAGTGGTGATGTAGATGCCATTATCATTGCTACGCCAGACCATTGGCATGCACCAATGGCCATAGATGCCTTGGAGAACGGTGTTCATGCCTATGTAGAAAAACCTATGACTCATACCGTAGGAGAAACCTATAGACTCAAAGAAGCGGCCGAAAAATCGAGCGCACTTTTAATGGTAGGGCATCAACATAGACAAACCTTAAGTTTTAAGACAGCAGAGGATATAGTGGAAAAAGGCACACTAGGCCATGTGTCCATGGTACAGACAAATACCAATAGAAATGATGACAATGGAGCCTGGAATTATAATATCCATGAACAAGCGAATGAGCAAACCATAGATTGGGATCTTTTTTTGGGGACTGCCCCAAAAGTTCCATTTAATAAGGAACATTTTTTTCGCTGGAGAAAATGGTGGTCCTATGGATCTGGGTTATCGGGAGATTTATTAACACATGATTACGACCGTCTTAACTGTGTCCTAAACATGGGAATCCCAGATGCGGTTGTTGCTTCTGGAGGGATATATACCCATATCGATGGACGGAATGTTCCTGATGTACTGCAAGTAAACATGGAGTTTCCAAAATTCAGTACAGGAAGTAGTCAGGCACCAGGTAAAGAAAAAGGAATGACCTTTATCTATAGCGCCACTCTTGGCAATGGATTTAACCGTCCAACAATACTTATGGGGCATGATGCTACCATGGAATTGGGAAATAAGTTGACCATATGGCCGGATGGCGGCTCTACGAAATATGCGGAAATGCTCGAATCTGAAAAGATGAGACCCGCCACCCCTATTTTTCAATACGACCCAAGTGCGAATGTTCCTGATGCTATTTCTTCTGCAACCTCCCAATACTTTGCAGATAAGGGATTAATGTGGACCTATATTAATGGGGTTAGGGTAGATTCTACTTTCCTTCATTTACGGGAATGGCTGAGCACTATTCGCAATGGAGGTACGCTTAGTTGTGGAATCAAGGAAGGCTTTGACGAGGCGATTTCAGCACATATGACAGGATTGTCGTATAAGTTGGGAAGAAAAATTGAATGGGATTCAAGCAATCAAATCATTAAACCCATTGAGGGAATAGATTTTGATGAGGTATTGCTTTCAAATGCCTAATTAGGGGGTGTTGTTAATTGGTGATTTGAGCTTTTTTCAAAAAGTATAGGGCTATTACATTTCTTGATTCGTAGCATTGCCTTTAAATAAATAGGATGCGTCAAATAAAGTGGAACAGCACTTTTTTGACGCATTTCTTTGTGTGAAAAGTTATTTATTTACTGTTTTTATCATCGCATAATCATCCATTACAAAGCCATTTCCAATGTCTTTTACAACAGCCCCAGTAGTAATAAAGCCCATTTTTTTATAGGCCTTTATGGAATCTTTGTTGTTTTTGTTTACGGTAAGAGATATGCTATTATGTCCTTTTTCACAAGCGATATCCTCAACGAACAACATTGCCGTCTTACCAATATTCTTTCCTCTATATTCTCTTAAAACGTAAATCTTACTTAAGAAAATTGAATCCTTTTCTTCAATATAGGATAGGTAACCTGCCGGTATTTCTTGAAACAGAAATATAAAATATTTCGATCCTAGCTTTACCTGTTCAGCAATGGTAGCAGACGATTGGTATTTCTCAAGCATGTATTCTACTTGTTTAGTTCCAATAATAGGGGTATAGTGCGCACGCCATATGGTAGCTGCTAAATCAGCAATAAGTTTGTAGTCGGATATTGTATTGGCGAGGGTTATTTTTATCATTGGAATTTAGAAAGTTGAATGAAACATTTCCTTTAGTTTTGAAAGCTTACCATCATAGATATGGCAGGTACTTCAACCGACCCTTTTACCGTTTTCTGTTCTTCATAGTGAAACGTATCTCCAATAATTGCCAATTGCCATTCACCTTTTAATTCATAATTGACGGGTACCGTTTTAGCATTGTAAACCACATAAATATTCTTCCACGTATCTCCGTTGGCATTATTGCTGATTTGATAACTGATGAGGCCGTTTTCTGATTTTTTAAATTGAAGATTGGCCCTTACTTCTTCTGCTGTGGTCATCCTAAAAGCTGGATGTTCTTTCCTTAGGGTAATCAATTTTTTGTAATATTCGACAACAGTGGCATTGGATACCTTTAAGTTCCAATCAATTTGGTTGATAGAATCTGAGAGGTTATAGGAATTGTGTTCTTCATTCTTGCTTCGTAACATTTCCGCTCCTGCGTGTTTGAAAGCCATCCCCTGGGATGTCATCACCACTGCATTGGCCAATTTGCCCATGGCAATGATATCTTTCTCACTGGCATCCCTTCTCGACACTTTGAGTTTATCATAAATGGTATGGTTATCATGGCAAGAAACATAAGAAATCGCCTGCCATGGCTGGTTCGCCCAGGCGGCATCGGAATAAATAATCGAGGTATAATCTATTTGGGGATGTTGAATAGAGCCTACCACTCCAAATTTAATCGACTCTTCCGTATTGTCTGCCCCACTAACAAAACCTGTGCTTTTATCTTCAAAGACCGAGCCTTTTAATGCATCGCGGATATCATCACTAAAGGCCGTTATATGGGGCATTTCCGGGATATTTTTTTTCAAGGCCCTTCGTTCAACAGCAAGGGGAGAATCTGCTGCCGTCCAGCCTTCACCGTAAACAAAGATGTTTGGGTTTACCTTTTTCACCGTTTTGACCACCTCGTTCATGGTGGTGATATCATGTATCCCCATTAGATCGAAACGAAATCCATCCAAATGATATTCGTCTGCCCAGTAAGCTACTGATTCCAAAATAAATTTACGCATCATCTCCCGATCCGAGGCGGTTTCATTGCCACAGGAAGCGGCATCCGAGAGCTTACCATCTTCCCAATATCTATAATAATAACCAGGAGTCTCTAAATTAAAATTAGATTTTTCCGTTCTTCCGGTATGGTTATATACAACATCAAGAATTACTCCAATACCATTATCATGAAATGCCCTTACCATTTCTTTGAACTCTTTGATCCGTACCGTAGCATTAAAGGGATCTGATGAAAATGACCCCTCGGGAACATTGTAATTTTGCGGATCATAGCCCCAATTGAATTGCACACTGTCCAATTTGGTTTCATCTATGGAATAATGATCATAAGTAGGTAATAAATGTACATGGGTAATCCCCATTTCTTTTAGATGATCCATGCCTGTTGCTACTCCTTTAGGTCCTTTTGTTCCTTCTTCGGCCAAGCCCAAATATTTTCCGGGCATACTTGAACCGGATTCAGGATGAATCGTCATGTCCCTGATATGAAGTTCGTAAATAATGGCTTCATTGGGATAAGTTATTTCTGGCCCTTTATCCACTTTCCATGCATCTGGATCGGTACTGTCCAATTCCAAAACCATCGCCCTTTTTCCATTAACGCCAACAGCTTGTGCGTAAATGCCGGGAGTTTCATCGAGCCATTTTCCATTTATATTCACTTGGAAGGTGTAATAGGTGCCGTTTAAATTTCCTTGCAATTGCTTTGACCATATCCCATTTTGGTCCATTTCCATTTGATGGGTTGCCATAGGCTCTCCCCCTTTTCCTTCCTTGAACAAATGCAATAGGACTTTTTTAGCGGTTGGTGACCAAATTTTAAATTCAGAGGCTTCTTTGCTATAGTCTAACCAAAGATTGGTATCTACAGGGGTAGGGTATTCTTCGAAATTGTTGAATGTTATTTTCTTTTCCATACACGAATTCAACAGAAAAGATAAGAAAAGAAAGCTAAGGACACGTGTCATAGGGATGTTTTTACTAGCCGGTTTCTACATTACAATAATATTTCGTGGGTTCCAATAACCTTAATTCCGTATTGACTAACCGTTTCAACTTTATCGGGATTATTGGTCAACATTCTAATGGACTTCACACCCATCTCTTTTAATATTTTGCCAGCACTACTAAAGTCTCTTGCATCTCTTTTAAAACCTACCGCTTCATAGGCATCAGCTTGTTTTACACCCTGTCTTTTGAATTTTACACTATTTAATAAAGCAAAATGTCCATTACCCTTACCTTCTTGATCCAATAATATGATAAGTCCATTTCCTTGTCGTTGAATTAATTGTTGAGAAATGTCCATTTGTTCCTGACAGTCACATTCAATACTGTTAAAATAGTGCCCAAAAATACAGGACGAATGCACCCTACATAATACATTTTCTTCATTTTCAATATCGCCCTTTATCAATGCTATGGATTCCTTTTGTCCATCGTAGAACAAAACTTCCTTAAATTCACCAAACTTTGTTTTTAGACTTCCTTCTGCGAGCTTTGTAATCATATAGTTACAGTTATTTCATGTTAACGGCAGCTTTTGGTTTATATAATCTCCCTAAGCTTAACTACTGCCGAGCTTTACTTCTCCAATTGAATTATCATTTCTTTGGCGACTATGGCCGAAGAGGGTAGAAACATGGTTGATACAATACGATGGTCTACCACCACGTCATGTTTATCGATCAAATCACTCTTGGACTGAAAGTTTGCACCGTTTTTCCTTAACTGATTTTCCAATAATATGGGCAATAACGTTCCTTCTTTTGCCCAACTCTTGGTTACCTCTGTTGAATTGGGGAAACCTGTTACTTTTTTCCCCTTGACCATATATTCGCCGTTGGCCAACTTCACATTTGCAAAGCCACCAGGTCCGTGCCCACATCCACCAATAATCCCTCCGTTTTCATATACCTTGGCCATAATCGATAATAATTGTTGGTTATTGGATACGTCGAATAAAGGACCATATCCACCTCCAATGAAAACAGCTTTGTACTTATTAAAATCCACTTGGTCCGGTGTGAGTGAATTATTCGCATTTCCCATAAAATTCTCATACTTTATCGTATAACTACTGATGCCTAATGGATCCATGGAGAACGGGACTTCACCTCCTGTCGGAGAAACAAAATCAACTGCATATCCGTGTGACACAAAAATATGGTAAGGTGGTGCAACTTCCCAAAGATTATTACCGGCAAAGTGCTTTTCTGGATCACCCATATCCTCGGTATTTGATACGATTATTAATATTCTATCCTTTTCCGACTTTTCAGTGGTACAAGAAATAATAAAGAAAATAAACAAAAGGAATAAGGATACTTTTTTCATAGTTTACAATTTGATGATTAGACAATAAAAAAAGAGGATTGTTACAGTTCATCACAATGTCAAGGTGCTAAAAAACATTTGATTTATGAAACAGACTTGGGTTTTAATTTTAACACCTACTTCTTTTAGTCTATTATTAACTCCCAGTAACCAACATCGACCCATGTATTAAACTTATAACCAACTTCCTTGAATTGTGCCACTTTTTCATACCCAAATTTTTCGTGCAATGCAACGCTTCCTTTGTTAGGTAGTGATATACCTCCAATGATGGCATGAAAGTCCATTTCTGTCAGTTGTTTTATTAGCTCTTTATATAAAAGTGAGCCAACTCCCATTTTTGTTGCTCCGTTTTTTAGATAAACGGTGCTTTCAACACAGTGTTTGTACCCCGATCTTGACTTCCATTCACTCCCATACGCATAGCCAATAAGTTCATTGTCCTTTTCATATACGAGCCAGGGTAATTTTGAATGGGTAGATCGGATTCTTTCTCTAAATTCATCTTCATCTACAAGTGTCTCTTCCAGGGTCGTTACCGAGTTGAGAATATAGTAGTTGTATATTTCAGCTATTTCCTTTGAATCTTCCAATGTAACTACTCTGATCATTCCCTTGCCTTTTCTTCCTGTATTCTTCTAACCTCATTTAGCAATAGTGGAAAGGCTGGTTCTGCCATTCCATGGCCATAACCATCCAACTCGTAAATTTTGGTTGCTGTGTGCCCGCTTAACTTCATCATGCGCATCATGTAGGCGTTTTCTTCATACCGACCTAAAAGTTCCAACTCCCGATCTCCTGTTATCAAAAGTAATGGTGGGGCATCGGCCCTGACATGATAAAGCGGTGCAAGTTCGTCAACAATGGGTTGGGTTCCAGGGATGCCTCTTTCTTCACGTACGGTAAAATGAGTTATTGTATGACCACTAAAAGGAATAAGTCCCGCAATATTGTTGGCATCAATATCATGTGTACATAGCCACTTTTTATCCAAACCGATCATACTCGTAAGATAACCTCCTGCTGAGTGGCCGGAAATAAAAATAAGGGAAGTATCCCCTCCAAAGGATTTTATATTGTTAAAAACCCAGGCCACTGATGCCGCAGCATCCTCAATATATTTTGGCGATTTTACCTTAGGGTATAAGCGATAGTTTACAGCAATAATACCAACCCCTTTTTCCATAAGTGCTTTTGGAATCTCTTTATTGCCTCCTGTTAATCCACCCCCATGAAACCAAACTATCGATGCGTAATTTTTTATGTTCTTGGGATAATAGAGGTCCAAAACACAACGTTCACTTATATATTTATCTCCCTGGTTTATACTATCAGCATAATATTGGATATCTAATTTGGATTCATATTCTGTTTCTTGTGCAAAAACTGTTATAGTAAAAGCAAATAAGATAATTGACAATAAATTTTTCCTCATTTCAGTTGTATTCTAGTTAAGTTCTAGATTAATGATTGGTAAGCGTGTTCAAAATGGCAAATCCAATTATACTCCATTTTGATTGTGCTAAAAATACAAAAAAAGCATAATTCGTTGGGGTTTATGCTTTCTCGTTTTTTTTAC
>CAXMOE010000101.1:0-10160 GCA_964194835.1 uncultured Flavobacteriaceae bacterium
GGTATTAGCACCTACAAAAGCAGCGATTTTACCTTTGGTTAAAAAAGACGGTTTACCAGAAGTAGCGCGTAAAATAGTAGAAGAGTTGAAATGGGACTTCAATGTAGCATACGATGAAAAAGATGCTGTTGGCCGACGTTATAGAAGACAGGATGCCGCCGGAACGCCTTTTTGTATCACTGTTGATCACCAAACCTTGGAAGACAAAACGGTAACTATTCGCTATAGGGACACAATGGAGCAACAACGGGTTGATATTAATGCAGTTAAAGGAATCATTTCTGAGGAAGTGAGCATGAAAAACTGGCTAAAAAAAATGGAGTAGTTTATTAGAGTTTTAACCTCAACTCAATAGCGCCATAATAATTCTGGGAATTTCCTGGATAGAAATACCGGGGTTCCGCTCCGCCAAAGCCACTTGCATTAATCAAAACAGATTGTGCATATCGGGTGTTAAAGACATTGTTTACTCCAAAATTGATCCCAAAAATAAATTTTTCAGAAAGCTGGTTCTTATAACCAATGCGTGTATGAACAACATTAAATGCTTCACTATACAGTGTATTGTCATCTGTAAGTGGAATACCGTCTACATATTGTAGGGTGGTGTTCCAATAAAACCCATTAAAATGCTTTAGTTGTAGTCCAGCGTTAATACGGTGTTTCGGTACTCCTGTAAGCGGATTACCGGAAAAATCATTGTCCCCGTCAACAAAATCTACAAAACTATGGTCACTAAATGTGTAGCCAAGAAAAGGGATTAATTGTATTTCCTGGGCAATTTTCATGGCATAGCTTATATCAAGTTCCAGCCCTTGGTGTTTTGTGCTGCCAGCATTTTTACCAATGAACTGGTCTTCACCGATGCGCTGTGCAACCAATAGGTCTTTGATGTCCATCCAGTAAATGGCCAGTTCAATACCCAGTTTTCCGTGATCCAAAACCACTGAAGTTCCCAATTCGTAATTTGTTCCTTTTTCTTGGACAATATCTGGATTAATTACACCGTCGGGTGTTAAGGTCTCTTCCAAACCTGGATTGGAAAATCCCCGGCTTATGTTGGAGTAAATACGATATCCTTCAGTAAAACTATAACTGAGATTTAGACTGGGCAAAAATATGGCATCAAAATCCCTTTCTGCACTTTTATTGTTTGTGCCACTATTGAACAAATCGCGAAAATCATAATTGGTTTTGTTGATATTAAGTCCTATTTGGGCTGTGAATGCATCGGTCAAAGGAAGGTTCAGTGATCCGAAGGCATTCAATTGTCTCCGAAACTCCTTATTGTCACTGATTTTGTTGCCCATTAAACTTCCGTTTCCATTGTTTTCCTGATAAAGGTTCTCAAAGGTTGCCCAATTATATTCATCCTTGTAAAGTTCTGCTCCCAAAGAATATTTTGCAGATCGATTCATAAAATTGAGACTTCCCGTAAAGCGTGTCCGAAGACCATATCCATTGGTGAACTCGTCCAGAATATTGAAGGGCCTTGGCTCGTAATGGTCAAGATAGGTATAAAAAATACTGGTGGTATTTTCCAGTTTATTACTGAATTCATGGGAATAGGATACGCCCATCAAGGTATATCGATTTGCCTCAAAGCCTTTTGCTGCTTTCCAGTTAGCAGCTGCCTGTTTTGGATTATCTTCAAAAGCAGTAATTCCCAAGGAACTGGGAATTTGGGCTGAATAATCTATATAATTCAACAAAAAGCCAATTTTGTTTGCCGCATTTAGTTGATAGGCGGAGTTTAATAAAATACCATCTCGATCGAAACTATTATTTTCTCGATAACCATCTGTCTCCAAATGGTTGTACTGTAATCCAATTGAAAACTTCCCATCGTTATGGCTAAAACCCAAATTGTTTTTTAGAAGGTTATATGAACCTACCGTAAAACTGTTGGTGAGATTTGTGGATCCAGGGACCAATTGTTTTGATTTAAGTAAAATAGCTCCACCTAAATTCGTTCCAAATACCGTTCCCTTAGGGCCTTTAATTACTTCAATTGAATTCAAATTTTCAAGGTCAAAAGCTTCAATTGTTGAAAAGCCAGTTCCGTTGGTAACCGGAATATCATTATAATAAAGACGTAATTTATCTGTACCAAAGAGGGTGCGGGCACCCACACCACGTATAGTAATCCTATTGGTGTTTAATGCTCCCGAAAGTACATATACTCCTGAAATCTGATTAATTGACGAAACGATATCGACAGGGCTGTAATTTTCAAATTCGGCACGGCCTATGACGCTCGATGGAACAATTCCGGTCGCACTACTGGTTTTAAATACATCTAACAAGATAACCTCTTCCAATTGGGTAATACTATCCTTTTTTTGCTCTTGAGCATGGGAAAAGAATATTGAAGAAAAGAATATTGAAAAGAAAAGGTTGGTATTCATTCATGGGAAATCAAGCATTAAAAATAAGCATTAAAAGCGAAACCCCATAGATAAACCTACCCTGTAAACAAAGGTGTCCTGAAAATCCTCAGGATTAACATTTCTGCCTAATCCTCCGTTAATTTCTAAAGTAAATTTATCACTTCTGGTAACCCATTTATTTCCGAGACCTATTCCAAGTGCAAAAGTGCTGTAGTCATTATTTCTTATCCCGACCGTCATATTGTCCAACAGCTCCTCTTCACCGGTATAATATAGGCCAAAAGCCTCTGCAAAAAACCCACTTCTGGGACCATAACCAAAATAGGCACGGAAATTTGGCCCAATACCAAAATTACCATTATAATCTTCCGCATCGTTATCAAAATAAATGATTCCCCCTACACTTGTATCCTCACTTAAAAAATATTCATAAGATAAGTCAACCGCTGTTGTAGCTAAGAACAAACCAATATTGAATTTAAATTCTTGATCATTATTGGAACTTGGATAGGCCTGCGCAAGTATAAAATTATAGCATAACAACACTAAAACAACCAATAGATTTTTCATATTCTAAATATTTTGCAACATAATTATAAATGCAATTAGTGTTCCAAACATTAACATTAAACATCAAAGATGCAAAAGTGTACTTTATTCCACAATTAAAAAGAAATCCATGGAATTTCGAATCATGCTTTTATGATACAGGAAACATTGCTATTTTTAGGGCTAAATTTGATGGCATGAAAATAGTTTCCTATAATGTGAATGGCATTCGTGCCGCTTTGAACAAAGGTTTTTTGGATTGGCTACAAAGCGTAGGCCCTGATGTAATATGCCTTCAAGAAATAAAAGCTAACCAAGATCAATTGGATTTAAGCGTATTTGAAAAGGCGGGTTACTCCTATAATTATTGGTTTAGTGCTCAGAAAAAAGGCTATAGTGGTGTAGCAATTTTATCTAGAGAAAAACCAGATCATGTGGAATATGGTACTGGAATTGATTACATGGATTTTGAGGGAAGGAACCTTAGGGTAGATATTAATGGGATATCGATAATGAGCCTTTATTTACCTTCTGGGACCAATTTAGCCCGGTTAGATCACAAGCTTATGTACATGGCTGATTTCAAAAATTATATAGACAAGCTTATACAAGATAGGCCTAACCTGGTGATTTGCGGTGATTATAACATTTGTCACCAAGCTATTGATATTCATGATCCGATAAGGAACAAAAATGTATCGGGCTTTTTACCCGTGGAGCGGGAATGGATTGGAAATTTTATGGATAGCGGGTTTATTGATAGTTTTAGACATTTTAATAAAGAACCACACAATTATACATGGTGGAGTTATAGAGCAAATTCCCGTGGCAACAACAAGGGGTGGCGGTTGGATTATGGAATGGTAAGCCGGCCTTTGGAACAAAGATTAAAGCGTTCCGTTATCTTGTCTGATGCCATACATAGTGATCATTGCCCTATCCTTTTGGAATTGGACAAATAAATTTCAATTTTTAAAAAAAAAGGGAGAGAGATATAATTAGTAAATTTGGCCACTGAAAATCATACTTTATATTAATACCAATCCATGAAATACAACACACTTCCCCATACCGATCTAGAAGTAAGCAAAATTTGTTTGGGGACTATGACCTGGGGCCGTCAAAACACGGAAGCAGAAGGACATGAACAAATGGATTATGCCTTTGAGCAGGGAATCAATTTTTTTGATACAGCAGAGTTATATCCAATACCTGCCAAAAAGGAACTTTATGCTGCTACAGAGGAAATAATTGGAAGTTGGTTTAAAAAAACGGGCAACCGGGAGAAGGTTGTTTTGGCCTCCAAGATTGCCGGGAAGGCAGATTTTACCAAATTTATTCGAACAACAGGTTTCAGTAAGGAATCTATTATCGATGCAGTGGACGGCAGTTTGCAAAGGTTGCAGACCGATTATATCGACCTATATCAACTACATTGGCCTGAACGTACGACCAATTTCTTTGGACAAAGAGGCTATGCTCATGATATTAAAGATCATTGGGAAGATAATATCCATCAAGTTCTGGAAACCTTAAGGGACTTGGTTAAGGAAGGAAAAATAAGGCATATAGGCCTGTCCAATGAGACCCCTTGGGGAACAATGAGATTTCTGGAAGAAAGTAAGGTACACAAAAGCTTGCCACGTATGGTCACCATTCAGAATCCGTATAGTTTGTTGAACAGGACATTTGAAACCGGACTTGCAGAGATTGCCATGAGGGAACATATTGGATTAATTCCGTATTCGCCCATGGGTTTCGGAGTGCTTAGTGGTAAGTATTTAAATGGGAGACAACCGGAAAATGCAAGGGTTACCTTATTCCCGAACTATAACCGATACAGTGGGGAAACGGCTACTTTGGCAACTCAAAAATATCATGACCTGGCGAAAGCGAATAAGCTGTCTTTGGCACAGATGTCCCTTGCCTTTGTGAACAGCAGGCCCTTTGTAAGTGCAAACATCATTGGAGCAACCTCTATGAAACAATTAAAGGAAAATATATCCAGTATTGATGTAAAATTAAGTGATGAAGTTTTGTCAGGAATAGAAGCTATTCATAATGCAATTCCCAATCCTGCACCTTAATTGAGGTGATTTAAGAGCTGAATCTTTAACCTGCGAAATATTTTTGGGAATAATATAGTTTCCAGCCTTTTTACACACAATTCAAAGCCATGCAACTAGTTAAACAATGCGCTTGCCACATCTTCAATTTTTGATACTAATTGAATGTTAATTTTGGAATTTTTGATGGCTATTTTATTGTTTTTGGAAACATAGATTGAAGTAAACCCTAGCTTTTCTGCTTCTAGAATCCTTTGCTCTACTCTATGCACGGGACGTATTTCCCCAGCCAAACCTACTTCTGCAGCAAAACAGACGCCTTTATCAATGGGAATATCCCCATTACTGGAAAGAATGGCAGCTATTACGGCCAAATCTATGGCGGGATCATCTACGGAAATTCCACCAGTAATGTTCAGGAAAACATCTTTTGCTCCCAGTTTAAACCCTGCACGTTTTTCCAAAACAGCCAATAACATATTCAAGCGTTTGGCATTATAACCCGTAGTTGAACGTTGAGGGGTGCCGTATACTGCGGTACTGACCAAGGCCTGAATTTCTATCATCAATGGGCGCAATCCTTCTACAGTTGATGCAATAGCGGTTCCACTAAGGCTTTCATCATTTTTGGAAATCAATATTTCGGACGGATTGTTCACTTCTCGAAGACCACTACCTTGCATTTCATAGATGCCTAATTCAGCAGTTGATCCAAATCTATTTTTCAGGGCACGTAAAATTCTATACACATAATTTCGATCTCCTTCAAACTGTAGGACAGTGTCCACCATATGTTCCAAAATTTTGGGACCAGCAATGGTTCCATCTTTGGTTATATGCCCAATTAAAATGACCGGAGTATTGGTTTCCTTTGCAAACCTGATGAGTTCTGTAGTACATTCCCGTATTTGAGAAATACTACCTGCTGCTGATTCGATATAGTCTGAATGAAGGGTTTGTATGGAATCAATTACGACTATGTCCGGTTCCAAGGCTTCAATTTGTTGAAAGATATTTTGGGTCTTGGTTTCTGTTAAGATAAAACAAGTGTCGCTGTTGGGATGTATACGATCTGCCCTCATTTTTATCTGTTTCTGACTTTCTTCTCCTGATACATACAAGGTCTTGTAGGGTAACTTTAGCGCAATTTGTAGCAGGAGGGTGCTTTTTCCAATGCCTGGTTCACCTGCCAAAAGTACCAAGGATCCAGGGACCAATCCGTTACCCAATACTCTATTGAATTCCAGATCAAAAGTATTTAATCGCAGTTCTTTTTCGGCACTTATTTCATTGACCCGTAATGGTGATGCAGTTTTATTGGAAGTAGTAGAAGTGTTTTTCCAACTTGACTTTTCCTCTTTTTGGATGATTTCCTCTACGATGGTGTTCCATTGCTTGCACGCAGAACATTGCCCTGCCCATTTAGCGTATTGTGTGCCACAATTTTGGCAGAAAAATGCAGTTTTGGTTTTGGCCATTGCCCTATTTGGTTTTGGCTAAAGATATTACGGTTGCAACAAAAAACAAAGTATTATTGTGGTTTAAACAAGTACGATGGGTTGTTAACTGTGCATAGTCCCAATTGTATTCTAATAGCCAAAATCTGCTTTGAGAGCATCTATTTTTTCCAAGGCCATTTCTTTGGTTAGGAAATCTATTTCGTCCATTCCAAAAGCCTTTTCAAAGGTTTTCAAAGCTTTTTTTGGCTCACCCATTTGTTCGTAATATTCCGCTTCAAAATAAAAACCCAACATGGTATCTTGAAATTCTGCTTTACAAAGATCGGATAGTGGCTTCAAAGACTCAAAATCTTCTTTCTTTCTGATACCTGCATAAATGGCCATTATATCGTTAAGCTCCACTGTTTTTCTGAAACCGAACAAATCTTCTATTGTAGCATATTTGTCCTCCAAGTAGTTAAATACAGGTTCCTCGAAAGTCAGTATTTTTTCTTTGTATTCTTTTGGACTAATAGGTTTGAACATGCCAAAAATATTATCAAAAGCTTTACCAATGCCATAGGTGGCAACTGAGATATGATCGGCCTCTTTATATACATCAAAAGTATAATACAGGGATTCTTTATCAAGAGCTTTTATAGCTTTATCCATTTCCATTATTCGAGGAATCTGCTTACTTTTTTCACCTTCAACAATTAAGTGATAGAAAATTTTCTGGTTAATGGCGGATAAACGTGCTGGAACTCTGACCTCCATTTCCGGGGCAAGAGTGGGCGAAATACTTATGAAGGCATTGAACATTGAATTTTCTTTAAAAAGAAAAAAATTGCTAAAGTTGGCGGTAATATCATATCCTACAATCATTTTAAATGGAGCGATATTATAACTGGTTTCCAAGTAGGGAATGATTTCCATTCCTAAAAACTCAAAGAACAGTTTCCCCTTTTCGGAAGGGAGACCGGAAACCTCGTCAAAAGAACAATCATCATACCTTAAATCATTTTCAACTTGGTCAATACCAACTATTATAGTTTCGGGCATTCCATGAAAACTACTGTAAAATTTGACGTTTGCAACAACATTGTCAAATAAATATTCAGCATCCAGGACTACAATAAGTGGATATTTTTTTTCAGAGGTATAATCTTCAGGGAAGTAGTATTTTACATCCCGTCTTTCTTGCAGCTTAAAAGATTCAAAAATTTCTTGTGTTACCTGTGCGCTAAGTCCAAAGCACATTAAAAATATGAAGAAGCTAATTAAACGTGGCATAAAATATTTTTTATGGATAGAATACTATCTGTTTCTGTTCAATAACGGTAAGACAAGAAAAGATATTGCACCGAAAATAACAACCATTAAAGTTTGTGCTATCCACATAATCCATCCAAAAGCATCACCAGACACAGCACTGATTCCAAAAATACCAAGGGATTTGCTCACTGCAATAGGGTAAAGACCTATGCCTCCATTTGTGGCAGACATGGCAAAAGCTCCAGCGACAAAGCCGACAAGTAATTCACCAATAGAGAGGTCAACAGTTTCGAATACTGTAAATTTTATTACCCAGAACATAAGAACATAGGCAGCCCAAATAAACAGGGTATGGAAAACAAAATACCATTTATTTTTCATTTTGAAAATACTGAGAACGCCATCCAGTAAACCCTTGACAATGCTCTTTAATTTTATGGCAATGCCAGAGGTAGATTTCCTTATAAAAAGCATAAACAGGAAAACTCCCAATATACCAACCCCCAATAGAGCAAGGGTCCCTAATAGATTAAACCCTTTATTTTGAAGGAATTCAAGGATTATATCGGTCTGTAAGAAAAGGGTAATCAATATAATCAATAACAACATGAGCAAATCAATGATCCTTTCGGTGACAATGGTGCCAAATCCTTTCTGAAAGGGTACATCCTCATAGGTTGCCAAGGCTGTGGCTCTAAGGATTTCACCAGATCTTGGTATGCCCAAATTGGTGAAATAGGCAATCAGGATTATTAATACGTTGTTAATGATATTGGGCCGATATCCCAAAGGTTCCAAAAGGTAATTCCATCTAATAGCCCTTGAAATATGGCTTAGAATCCCTATAACAACAGACAGTCCGACCCAAAACGGGTCAGCTTCTTTAATATAATGGATTATTTGTTCCCTATCCTCTGGTGTTGTTGCGTTGTATGAGTACCAAATCAAAAAAACTCCGAAAGCAATCGGAAGTGTTAATTTTAAAGTTTTTTTGATGGAGGTTTTCAAAATTAATTCAACTGATTATTCGCTTCATTGGGAAATACCAATGCAGGGTTGAATTTTTTAGCTTCTTCAATATCCATATGAGCGTAGGTAATCAGTATCAAAACATCTCCTACAGCCACTTTTCGGGCTGCCGCACCATTTAATGTAAGTTCCCCACTTCCTCGAGGCCCTGGAATAGCATAGGTTTCTAAACGTTCACCGTTATCGTTGTTCACTATCTGAATTTTTTCACCACGGATAATGTTAGCAGCATCCATTAAATCCTCATCAATTGTGATGCTACCTATATAATTAAGGTCTGCTCCAGTTACCTTAACTCGGTGTATTTTTGATTTTACAACTTCTATTTGCATGGCGCAAAGTTAATTAATTCAAAGCGATATTGTCTATTAGTCGTATATCTTCAATGTAAATTGCTATAAAGGCCCGGTATTTCTTGTTTTTCTGCTTTTCAATTACTGGTTGTAAGGAGTAAATATCTCTAATTTCAATATATTCCAATTCTAGTTCATGATGGGATTCAAATTTTTGTTGAACCCAATCAATAACATACTGGGGGCTATTTTTGTCAAATATTTCCTTTGCCCCCAATAGAATTTTGTATATATGCGCTGCCTTTTTTCTCTGTGAAGTGGATAGCCTTTCATTTCTTGAACTCATTGCCAGTCCACTTGGTTCCCTAACAATTGGACAGCCAATAATCTCGACTGGAATTTTTTTAATTTCCACCAATTTTTTTACGATTTGTAATTGTTGAAAATCCTTTTCTCCAAAATAGGCTCTTGTTGGTCTCACAAGAGTTAACAATAGCTCAACAATAGTGCCAACGCCGTCAAAATGTCCTTTTCTTAATCGGCCTTCCATCACCATGTCCAATCCGTCAAAATTGTATGATTTAGAGGTGATGGTATCCGGATAGATTTCAGAAACCGAGGGGGCAAATAAAATAATTTCATCAGAAATTACGCGTAGCAGCTTTGCATCTTTTTTTAAAGAATTTGGATATTTATTTAAGTCTTCACTATTATTAAACTGGGTGGGGTTTACGAAAATGCTTACTACTGTTATGTCATTTTCTGAAATTGCTTTTTTAACCAATGCTATATGACCCATATGAAGTGCTCCCATAGTGGGTACCATACCAATGTATTTATTTTTATCGAAGGAATTAAGATGGGCACTAAGCTCCTTCTTGGTTTTGAATAATAGCATGAGTTTAGTTTAAAACCGAGCAAACTTACTATAATTACGGCTAATCTGTATAATTTTTGTAATTTTGCAGCTGCGTTTGCACGATAAATAAAATATTGCTTTTATGAATGGTAAAAAGATATTGTTTGTATCTTCAGAATTAGTGCCCTATCTGCCAGAGAACGAAGTTTCCCTAATGTCGTATGAAACACCAAGAATGGTTAACAGTAATGGTGGCCAGA
>CAXMOE010000102.1:0-9877 GCA_964194835.1 uncultured Flavobacteriaceae bacterium
CCTCGAGGTTTTCCGACAATTTAAAAAGGGATTCAAGGATATCAAGCCCATCTTGGGTTTTGCCCTGGTGCACATATGAATGGGCAATCCCCAAATTGGATTTTATCCTTATCTGTTTGGAACCTGCTATTTCATTATAGGCCAAAGCTATGTGGAAATTCTGTAGTGCCTCATCTAAATATTCTTCGGCTTCATAACTATATCCAAGGTCTTGGTGGTTGTTGGCAAGGCCCAGGTTATTGCCCAATTCTTCCTCTAATTTAATCACTTCCTTAAATTTATCAATGGCACGATCATACTGTCCCAATAAGTAATATATGCTGCCGATACTATTCATCGAAACATTCATACTCCTTTTGATATTATCGGACGGATTATTAATGGACCCTGCAAGATCTAATGCTTTCTGTGCATTGTCCAAAGCAGATTGAACGGCCTCCGTTTTTTGATAGACCTCACTCAGCAGATTTAAGCTAATAAGGCGAAATTCAATATTTTTATCTGCTTCTGAAACCTGTAAGGCCTTTTTAAATAAACTTATAGACTCGTTGAATAAGGACAAATTCCGATAGGATTTGCCCAGTTCGTTTAGGGCAAAAATTTGTCCTTCACGATAATTTTTTACGGTCGCTGCGTTAGTAAAATAACGCAGTAAAACAGTATCCCCACTATTTAGTTTTAACACCGAACTGAGTTCATAATACGTTTTTGGAGCCACATTTATGAGGCTGTCAGTTACTTTTTTAAAATCTTCCGGGATGTTTTGTGCATTGGCTATATTAAAAACCAAGGCAATAAAATAACAAAGCATTGTACCTTTGGCGGTCATAATTTATAAGCTATAGAGTATCTAATTAAAAGTTAATTACAATCATATATAAACGTATTATAATAAATCCAAAAAATCGGATTTTTTTTGTCGGGAGACCGGTATTTTTTGACCAGATCGTAAAATTACGTATCCGTCCGTTTTTAAAAATTCCTTTATCTTTTGGAGGTTAATAATATAGGAATTGTGCACCCTAAAAAACAAATCATTCGGCAAGAGTTTGTTTAACTCCTTTAATTTTTTTGTCAACACAAGCTTTTGTCCATCTTCTAGATAAAGAGTACTATAATTACCATCGGACTTGGCGAATAGAATTTCATCACTCTCTAAAAATAGCAATTTACCTTCTGTATTGATTGTAACTTTTTTTTGATGGGAACCAGCATTGAAGTTCAGTAAAATTTGCTCCAATTTATCAAAGGTATTGCTCTTGGCGTTGTGTTTCTTTATTTTGTACACAGTATGGATTAAATCCTCTGCATCAATAGGCTTTAATAAATAGTCTAAAGCTTCATTTTTAAGCGCTTTAATTGCATATTGGTTATAAGCTGTGGTAATGATTACTGGAAAGTCCCTGTTCTTTAGCTTATTAATAAATTGAAAACCGTCCATAGTGGGCATTTCAATATCTAGGAAAAGACAGTCAGGACTATTCTTTTCCAAATAAATTAAGGCTTTTGCCGGGTCTGTAAAGGAAGCTATTATATTAATTTCATTACTGAGGTTTGTAAGTTCCCATGATAGACTTTCAATTGCCTTTTTTTCGTCGTCTACTATTACACCATTTAACATTTTTCAACAGGTAAGTTAATCAAAAATAATAGTCTTGTCCATCTACTTTTCAAAAATTTGTGCTGATGGGAAGCTTTCAGGTATGTCTGGAGCAAACACACGTAAAAGTAGTAATATTTAAAAGATGTTTTTTGATATTTTAGAATAATTTCGTTATGTAGTGATTGATATAAATGTTTGAGAATCAAATAGATATTTTTTTTAGAGTAGGAGAAATATTTCGTTACCAATTATACAGCTTTTGATACCATATATACAATTGGGTATTGAACACTGACATACCTTGTTTATTTTAGATTCTTGCTAGTTTTCCCATTAGATTGCAGAGGATAATCTATAAAATTAGAATCATGGTAAAATCAGTCATCATGTTTGGGATTCTTTTACTAGTGCTCGTAATGGCGTCACTAATAGATCGGGGCAATTATGTTGCAAGTGAGGAAAAACTGGTAATGGAAGAAAATAAATCAAATGATCAAGATGTAAACCAATTGGTCAATGAAAGAGTATTTGATCATAGGTATAATTGGGAATGATAAAAAGGAATTTTAAAGTAATAAAACGTTCTTAAAATGTAACATGGGAGACCATGTGTTAAGTTTAGTACTACCAAATCAAAGTACGGTCTAGGGGATGGCATGTTGTAAATAATAACTTGCCTTTGTTGAAAAACAATCCTGGCCAATGGTATTACAAAGAATTGAACAACCTAGCCAACTTGTTGGTTTTGGATTTTGCTCGTTTTTTAGGTTTCGGGGGAACTACCTATTTCGACAGATTCAATTCAAGTGAATAAAAACTTTGATGTCTTGGTCGGACCGTACGATTTGGAAGTATTAATTTAAATAAGGGGAAAAAGTCCCGTAAATAAGACCCATAAGGGTTAACTGAATTATAATAAATCAAAGGGTATATTTTTATATACTTTTTGGTTTATTTTTTTGTCTTAATTTTTAATGGATTACAGAAGTATAAATTTAATAATGTTCAATCTTCTACAAAGGCCGTAAACATCACTAGCGAGCTCACATTTCAACAACCTGTGTTAAAAACTTTGTGATTTAATATTGAAAAGGGGCCTTAGAAATCGGCTGCATTTTCCAATCTTTGTTAGTCCCAAGTGTACGGTAATTTTTAACCCAACACACAAACACTAAATTCAAAAAATAATGTCGAAAGCTATTGAGCCAATCTTAGAGGAAAATGAAGATCGATTTGTGATATTTCCGATCAAACATCATGATTTATGGGAATGGTACAAAAAGTGTGAAGCTTGTTTTTGGACAGCTGAAGAAATAGATTTGCATCAAGACCTTACCGATTGGAACAATAAGTTAAATGATGATGAGCGCTATTTCATCAAACATATTTTGGCCTTTTTTGCTGCTTCAGATGGAATTGTGAACGAAAATTTGGCAGAGAATTTTGTCAACGAGGTCCAATACTCTGAGGCGAAATTCTTTTATGGTTTTCAGATTATGATGGAGAATATCCACTCAGAAACCTATTCCTTATTGATTGATACTTATGTAAAGGACGAAAAGGAAAAAAGCCTTCTATTCAAAGCGATTGAAAATTTCCCGGCTATTAAGAAAAAGGCAGACTGGGCATTGGCATGGATTGATTCACCGAGCTTTGCAGAACGGTTGATTGCTTTTGCAGCTGTTGAGGGAATTTTCTTTTCTGGGGCCTTCTGTTCTATTTTCTGGTTAAAGAAAAGGGGACTGATGCCCGGGCTCACTTTTTCCAATGAATTAATTTCAAGAGACGAGGGCATGCATTGCGATTATGCAGTACACTTGCACAATCGTCATCTTGTAAATCAGGTTCCAAAAGAACGTATCACAGCCATTATTGTAGATGCATTGAACATAGAGCGCGAATTCATTACAGAATCACTTCCAGCTAGTCTTATTGGAATGAACAGCAAATTAATGACCCAATACCTTGAGTTTGTAACAGATCGTTTATTGGTGGAGCTGGAATGTGAAAAAGTGTACAACAGTACCAATCCGTTCGACTTTATGGATATGATTTCCCTGCAAGGCAAGACCAATTTCTTTGAAAAAAGGGTCTCTGAATACCAAAAGGCAGGCGTGTTGAACAAGGAAAAGGACGGGGATGCACAGAAAATTAGTTTCGACGCCGATTTCTAAAGGAATAAGAATTAGTTAACTTTTTTCCCATAATCTATTGGGATATAGAGGTCTTTGGGCCCTAAAACAAACTGTTAAATTTTTTAACAAAAATTTGACCCAACCAATGTTTCATTAAACAACAATTGTAGCGATATGTATGTAGTAAAAAGAGATGGAAGAAAAGAGCCGATAATGTTCGATAAGATCACGGCCAGAGTACGAAAGTTATGTTATGGCCTTAACGGGTTGGTAGATCCGGTAAAAGTGACCATGAGGGTAATAGAGGGCTTGTATGATGGGGTTACTACATCTGAACTGGATAATTTGGCTGCCGAAATTGCGGCTACCATGACCACTACTCATCCTGACTATACCAAACTGGCCGCACGCATCTCAGTATCCAATTTACACAGAAATACTAAAAAGTCGTTCTCTGAGACCATGAAGGACCTTTTTTTATATGTGAATCCAAGAACGGGCAAAAAAGCACCCTTGTTGTCGGATGAGGTCTATGAGGTAATTTCCAAGAATGCAGAATCCTTGGATTCCACCATCATTTATAACCGGGATTTTGGCTACGATTATTTTGGTTTTAAAACGTTGGAGCGCTCCTACCTCCTAAAATTGAACGGCAAAATAGCAGAGCGTCCACAACATATGTTGATGAGGGTTGCAGTGGGAATTCATTTAGATGATTTGGATTCGGCCATTGAAACGTACGAATTGATGTCCAAAAAATATTTTACACACGCTACGCCAACCTTGTTTAATGCGGGCACTCCAAAACCTCAGATGTCTTCCTGTTTTCTATTGGCTATGAAGGATGATAGCATAGATGGTATTTATGACACCCTTAAGCAGACCGCGAAAATTTCACAATCCGCTGGAGGTATCGGACTTTCTATTCACAACGTAAGGGCCACAGGATCGTATATCGCAGGGACCAACGGAACATCTAATGGTATTGTACCCATGTTACAGGTATTCAATGATACCGCACGTTATGTGGATCAAGGAGGTGGAAAACGTAAAGGGAGCTTTGCAATCTATGTAGAGCCATGGCATGCAGATATATATGAATTCTTGGACTTAAAGAAAAATCATGGAAAAGAAGAGATGCGGGCACGTGACCTGTTCTATGCCATGTGGATTCCAGATTTGTTCATGAAAAGAGTAGAAGCCAATGAGGAATGGACTTTGATGTGCCCCAACGAATGTCCAGGACTTTTCAGTAACCATAGCGAGGAGTTTGAAAAATTATATCTTGAATACGAGGCGAAGGGTAAAGGGCGTAAGACGATTAAGGCCCGTAATCTTTGGGAAAAGATATTGGAATCGCAAATAGAGACCGGTACGCCTTATATGTTGTACAAAGATGCAGCAAACCGTAAGAGTAACCAGAAAAATTTAGGGACCATCCGTTCTTCCAATTTATGTACGGAGATAATGGAGTATACATCGCCTGATGAGGTAGCGGTTTGTAATTTGGCCTCCATTGCATTGCCCATGTTCGTGAAGAACGGACAGTTTGACCATAAGGAACTCTTCCGTATTACCAAAAGGGTAACCAAGAACTTGAATAGGGTAATAGATCGTAATTACTATCCTGTAAAAGAAGCAGAAAATTCCAATATACGGCACAGGCCAATTGGTCTTGGTGTACAAGGATTGGCAGACGCTTTTATTTTACTGCGTTTGCCCTTTACAAGTGATGAAGCAAAAAAGTTGAACCAAGAGATTTTTGAAACCCTTTATTTTGCGGCTGTAACCAGTTCTATGGAACAGGCCAAGGAAGAAGGGGTGTATTCTACCTATGAAGGCTCTCCTATATCGGAAGGTAACTTTCAGCACAATCTTTGGGGTATAAACGATGAAGAGCTTTCAGGGCGATGGGATTGGGACAAGTTACGTAAGAGCGTTAAAAAACACGGAGTGCGCAACTCCTTATTGGTAGCACCAATGCCTACAGCATCAACTTCCCAGATATTGGGGAACAACGAATGTTTTGAACCATATACTTCAAATATCTATACACGAAGAGTGTTGTCTGGGGAGTTTATTGTGGTGAACAAGCATTTGTTGGAAGATTTGGTAGGACTGGGGCTGTGGGATGATAATCTAAAACAGGAATTAATGAGAGCCAACGGTTCCGTTCAAGATATAGAGGGTATACCAGATGACATTAAGGAATTGTACAAGACAGTTTGGGAACTAAGTATGAAAGATATCATCGACATGAGTAGACAAAGGGGCTACTTTATAGATCAAAGCCAGTCCTTAAACTTATTTATGGAGAGTGCAAATTATTCCAAGTTAACCTCAATGCATTTCTATGCATGGAAGAGTGGACTAAAGACAGGGATGTACTATTTGCGTACTAAGGCTGCTGTAGATGCCATTAAGTTTACTTTGGACAATACAAAGAAAAAAGAAGTGCCTGTTAGTGTGGCAGCTGAGGCTGAAGCTATTGCTGCAGCTCCTGAAACTGCTGCCGCTATGCAAGTTGATACTACTCCCACTGTACAACAAGAAGTGGAAGTGCAACCAATGACTGCCGAGGAGATGAAAGAGTTGATCGCAAAGTCCAAAGAAGGCCAAGCAGACGACGATTGCCTAATGTGCGGATCCTAACAAGGATTAATATGATTTTCCCTGACCAGCCTGAGCTAGGTTCTTAGAAACATTGACTGTAAGGTTTATTTTATGAACGTTGATGTTTTTAAACAAGAATGCCTCGGTATTGCCTACCCCACAATTAGGGCAAACACCGAGGTATTTTTTGTAAACGCCAATTTCAAAATTCTTTATTGATTGGTTAAAAAAGTTGATTCTAAATTTGTTGGGATGTAGTTGTGATTGAGATTTTTAGTTGGAGGCAACAAGAGATCGATCTACGAAAGAATCAAATCTTTTAAATTACATTTTGGTTGCAAGTGGGGGTGTTTTTTTCTTCTCTATCCTTTGGAAGATAGGTTTTCGGGTAAAAAGTAGTTCTATAAAGCCTACTTCTTAAAATATGGTTTAAGCGCAGTAGAAAAAAGTAAAGCAGCGCAATAAATCATTAAAATAATCAAATAGTTGTCCATGATAGCGTTCTTTCGGGAAAACAATCTTACTTAATATACGTAACAAAAGATGAAAAAGATTACCAAATGGTAAATAAAAAGTTAATTACTTAAAATAACTATTTCAATATCCAAACCTGATTATTCTTTAAAGAAATAGTGAAAGGTGATTCGTGCTGCTAAAAATAACAGGCAATAAAAGACAAGTATGTACAGGTAGTAATCCATCTTTTGGTTTAGACGGAAAAGAGGTTTGGAACCTTTCTAAACAGAACGTTAAAATTGGATTATACGATTTGGTTGAATTTATTTTATGGCCAACTGAAGGAATACATGGAACAAACCATCATAATTCATTTTTGAAATAGAGACGGTAAGCTATTTTTGAAATTAACAATAATATTCCATAAATCGCCAATAAGAAAAGATAATTGTCCATCTTATGGGATAACGTAAAAAGTAGGATAAGTATTACATTTTATCTATTGAATTGTGGAAGTTGTACTTAGTTGAAACGGCAAAATGTTATAATTTTTAGGGAAACATACCGAAAGCACTATAAAAAGGCGTCCACTTTTTTATAAGCTTCAATCACCGCTTGCTCCCCGACCTTATCAGGCTTAGAGTTACCATGCTCCATACCTAGTACGCCTTGGAATCCCTTGCTGTGTATAAACTTAAAGACATTTTGATAGTTGATTTCACCTGTAGTGGGTTCTTTTCGCCCGGGATTGTCCCCTATTTGAATATAAGCAATCTCATCCCAAGAAGATTCCATATTTGGGATAAGGTTACCTTCCTGTATCTGTTGATGATAAATATCAAAAAGAATTTTACATGAGGGCGAGTCCACAGCCTTACAGATTTCATATGCTTGTGGAGATTTGGTCAAGAAAAGTCCGGGATGATCCCTGAAGTTTAACGGTTCCAAAACCATAACCAATCCGTGAGGTTCTAAAAGGGCAACAGCCTGCTTAAGGGATTCAATAACATTGGAAGTTTGGTAACCCATAGACTTTGTTAAATCTACATGTCCAGGCACTACGGTCATCCAACGTGCATTAACCCGTTTGGCAACATTAATTGCATTTCGTATATGAGATAAAAATTCCGCTCGCTTCCCTAAATCACCAGAAGCCAAATTGGCTTCTTTCCAGTAAATTTTATGTGCGACAAAAACACCCATTTCCAAACCACGATCAGCCATAGTTTTAGCCATCTGTCCCTGCAACGAAATATCACGGTTGCGCATTTCATTGTCCTCAAAGGCCTTAAACCCTTGGTCTGCCATAAAATTAAGTTGGGCCAACGGGTCTTCACCAGCGTGGTGTTTAAACATGCCCAAGTGTGGAGCATATTTTAAATTATAAGTGTGCGCATTATCGCTTACCTGGTCAGTGGACCCATAAGTAAAAGCCCCTCCTAGAGCAAAAGCTCCACTGGAAAGGGCTGTTTTTTCTAAAAAATTTCGACGTTTCAAAATAGGTGATTTATAGCGACCATGCTTTGCCGCCAGTTAATTTATCGGCATCCTCACAAGCAATATATTCTCCCGGAATGGGTAAATAGGCCAATACCTCCTCAGCAACGTATTCGGTGCTTTTATACCCCCAAATGGTCATTCCCCTTAAATAGTTGGCAAATGCATAGCTTGCTATTTCATCGCTAATTACTGCCGTTTCAGGATTATCTATAAGTTCCTGTACGTATCTTTCGATATCATCATTGTTCAAATCTTCTTGTTCCTTCGACATTTTTAGGGAACTGGCCAGTACAGATTCCAAATCTTCGGGAGTTAGATCTCCTATTGCTTCTTTTCCAGAATCATTTAAAGCTTTATCAGTAAATTTATCAAGGGTCATTCTCATGAAATCCTTATTGTACTTCGACATATTCCCGGAATCCACTTCTTTTCCGGTTTCCACCAGGTAGGACAAATACGCTTCCTCACTGTACATGACCTGATCCACAAATTTATCGATGAACATATGTACATTTAATTCGGAAGCGGAGGGGGTATCCGTCTTGGGAATGATAATATCCACTAATTGGATCAATATTACTCCCTCCTCCATGGTAAAGAAATCGGGGGCCCATTCAGCTCCAGTAGTAGTTTTGCAACTTTGAACTATACTAATCAATGTAGGTGTGGCCACTACATATCCTAATGACAATCCTAGATTTTTAAGTGCTATTCTTCTATCCATTATAAATTTCCTTTTTTAAGTTCTTGGGCCGCATGATTGGCTGCTCTTGCTGTAAACGCCATATAGGTCAATGATGGGTTAACACATGCAGCTGATGTCATAAATGCACCATCGGTTACATACACATTAGGTACGGCATGAACTTGGTTATAACCATTTAAGACCGATGTTTTGGGATCCCTACCCATACGTGCGGTTCCCATTTCATGTATCCCCAGACCCAGTGCACCAGGTTCATCACGGGGTTCCACATCCCTAAAGCCAGCTTTTTCTAGCATTTCTACAGCTTGCTCTTTCATGTCTTTACGCATTTTCCACTCGTTTTCTTTGAACTCGGCATCGAAAGTTACTGTGGGTAGTCCCCAACCATCCAATTGATCGTAATCCATGGTCATTTTGTTGTCGTGGTAAGGAAGTACCTCTCCAAAACCGGTCATTCCAAATTGCCATCCCCCAGGGGTAAGGATACTTTCCTTGAGTTCTTTACCATAGGCCAATTCGTTAACAAGCTCTTCCCAATTACCCCTACTGCCACCACCTTGATATCCAAAGCCACGTATATAATCTTTTCTATCGGAATCTCCGCCAATGTTTCTAAATCGCGGAATATATATTCCATTGGGTTTCCGCCCTTTATAGTATTTGTCATTAAAGCCATCAAATTTACCTGAAGCTCCAACTCCTAGATGGTGGTCCATAATATTGCGGCCCAACTCTCCGGAATCATTGCCCATGCCCTCTGGAAAACGATCCGATTTGGATTGCATTAAAATAGAGGTGGATGCCATACTTGATGCACAAAGGAATATTACCTTGGCCTTAAACTCAAAGGTTTCCTTGGTGATC
>CAXMOE010000102.1:9887-10134 GCA_964194835.1 uncultured Flavobacteriaceae bacterium
AGCATCGTAAATTACCTCGTGCACAATGGAATCTGGTCGCAAGGTCAGGTTTCCTGTGCGTTCTGCTGCTGGCAAAGTGGAGGAATTACTGCTAAAATAGCCTCCAAATGGACAGCCTCTTATACAGCGGTTACGGAATTGACATCTGGTACGCCCTTCGAATTTCTTGTCGCTGTTAATATGGGCCACACGACCTGCGGTAACCACTCTGTCATCAAAATTTTCGGCAACCTTTTCCCTAACATGC
>CAXMOE010000103.1:0-3756 GCA_964194835.1 uncultured Flavobacteriaceae bacterium
TATAAAACCAAGGTGTTGGCCAGTAGGGTGAATAGTTTAAGAACACTACGCCTTGCGATGGAAAAAATTGACAGTAATAAGATCACTTCGTTTGTTTCGGCCTCCGCCATTGGAATTTATCCAAGCTCCTTTACCAATTATTACCTTGAGGATGAGGTAAAAGTGGATGACAGTTTTCTGGGAAAGGTTGTTCAGGTTTGGGAAAATGAGGTCGATACCTTCAAAAAATTTGATTTAAATGTGACCAAAATAAGAATTGGTCTGGTGCTGTCTACAAACGGAGGAGCTTTGTTGGAGATGGCAAAACCCATAAAAAAATATGTTGGAGCATCTTTCGGCTCTGGAGAGCAATGGCAGTCTTGGATACACATCACGGATTTGGCACGGATATTTATGTTCACTGTTGAAAATAACCTTCAAGGGGTATACAACGGTGTGGCCTCAAATCCAGTAACAAATTATAAACTTATCAGGGAGATTGCCCATGTATTGAAAAAACCATTGTTCCTTCCCAATATCCCAAAGTTTTTAATGAAGCTCATTTTAGGAGAGATGTCTTATCTTCTATTTGCAAGTCAGCGAGTTAGCAACAAGAAAATTGAGGAAATGGGCTTTGTTTTCGACTATCCCAATGTTTTGATGGCCTTGGAAAACCTATTCACCAATAACAACAGTAAAAATACCTCTGAAGAGGCTTATCACAAGAAGTTTATATAGTTTGTAACTGCGACTTTTTTTATAAATAAACTAAAACATCCGCCATTAGCGGATGTTTTTTTGTAAAGTTTGGTGACATTTTGACATTTTTAAAGAATTGGCAGTACTTTTGCCATCTGAAATTCGTGTATCTAAATGTTATACTAAATGAACAAGAAAAATAAATCAGAGGAGATAGATGAAGTAATCTCTGAGGAACAGACAAACGAAGAAGTACAAAATAGTCCGGAATCTGATACAGAACAAAATACTGAGCTAAAGGTAGAACTTACCGTGGAAGAGCAGCTTCAGGAAGATTATCTTAAAGAGAAGGATAAATTTTTGCGTCTTTTTGCCGAGTTTGAAAATTATAAAAAACGTACCTCCAAGGAGCGTTTGGAATTATTCAAGACTGCTGGGCAAGAAGTTATGGTATCTCTATTGCCTGTATTGGACGATTTTGATCGCGCTATGAAGGAACTCTCGAAATCAGAAGATAAGGAAATGTTCAAAGGGATAGAGCTTATTAACAATAAACTAAAGGAAACCCTTAAATCCAAGGGTTTACAGGAAGTAGAAGTTAAGCAAGGCGATATATTTGATGCTGAAGTCCATGATGCAATAACCCAGATACCCGCGCCCGATAAAAAGCTTAAAGGTAAAATTATTGATGTTGTTGAAAGAGGATTTAAACTTGGGGATAAAATAATACGTCACCCAAAAGTGGTGGTTGGTAATTAAAAATTAGGTATGAAGGAGGATTTTTACGAAATATTGGGCATCTCTAAGAATGCCACGGCGGCTGAAATCAAAAAGGCCTATCGCAAAAAGGCTATAGAATTTCACCCGGATAAAAATCCTGGGGATGCCAAAGCTGAGGATATGTTCAAAAAGGCAGCCGAAGCATATGAGGTGTTAAGTGATTCAGATAAAAAAGCAAGATACGACCAATACGGCCACGCAGCTTTCGAAGGCGGTGGTGGTTTCGGTGGTAGTATGAACATGGAGGACATCTTTAGCCAGTTCGGTGATATATTCGGCGGAGGTTTTGGCGGTGGCGGCTTTAGTGGTTTTGGCGGCTTTGGTGGCGGAGGTCAACGCAGAGTAAAGGGCAGTAACTTAAGAATCCGTGTTAAGCTCACCTTGGAAGCAGTGGCTAATGGCGTTGAGAAAAAGGTTAAAGTCCGACGAAAAAAACAAGCCGAAGGTGTTACATATAAAACCTGTACAACCTGTAACGGGGCTGGCCAGGTGACCAAGATTACGAATACTATCCTTGGTAGAATGCAAACGGCAGCAGGATGCAGTACATGTGGGGGAAGTGGGCAAATTATTGATAAGCGCCCAAGTGAAGCTGATGCACAAGGGTTAAAAGTTGTAGAAGAAACTGTTTCCATTAAAATTCCGGCCGGTGTAGAAGAGGGGATGCAACTGAAAGTATCCGGTAAAGGAAACGAAGCACCAGGAAATAGTGTTCCAGGAGACTTGCTTGTAGCCATTGAGACTCAAGACCATGATACCCTAAAAAGAGAAGGTGATAACTTGCACTATGACTTATACGTAAGCATATCTGAGGCGGTGTCGGGAACATCAAGGGAGATTGATGCTGTTAATGGAAAAGTAAGGATAAAACTCGAATCAGGAATCCAATCTGGTAAGATATTGCGATTACGTGGAAAAGGGATATCAAGCTTAAACGGATATGGCAGCGGTGACCTTTTGGTACATGTAAATGTATGGACCCCCAAAGAACTCAATAAAGAGCAGACCGAGTTTTTTGTGCGCATGAAAGACAATGATAATTTTCAACCCAAACCAGAAAAATCGGATAAGTCTTTTTTTGAAAAAGTTAAAGATATGTTCTCTTAATTATTTAAAATTTAGGATTTAAATAAAAAACGTATATTTGGGTTAATATTGGGAAACCAATATTAATTTTCTTTTTCATAGCAATTTTTTTCCCATCCTTAAGCTAATTAAGGATGGGTTTTGTTTTTAGTCCAATATTGGAATACGTTTCTGCATATCGTTTCCAATGTGAAATTGGTGATAACCCCAATCCCAGATTTTATTTTGATGTTTATTTAACGTATACCCAAACGAATTTTAAAGCATTTCTATATCTTTGGGGAAATTGCTTACATGAACAGTATTTTGGTCGCTAAGGAGGTTACCAAGCAGTATGGCAACCACACCGCGCTTAATAAAATTTCCTTGGAAATCCCTAACAATAGTATTTATGGTCTACTTGGGCCAAATGGAGCAGGGAAGACAACATTATTACGGATAATAAACCAAATAACATATCCTGATAACGGAGAGGTTTTTTTTGATGGAAAGCTTCTAGAGCCCCATCATATTTCTATGATCGGCTATTTGCCAGAGGAAAGAGGACTATATAAAAATATGAGGGTAGGAGAGCAAGTACTGTATTTGGCGCAATTAAAGGGGTTAAGTAAGTATGAAGCCAAGAAACGATTGAAATATTGGTTCGATAGATTGGATATTGGGGATTGGTGGAACAAAAAAATACAGGAGCTGTCCAAAGGGATGGCTCAGAAAATTCAGTTTATTGTTACCGTTTTACATGAACCAAAACTTTTAATTTTTGATGAGCCCTTTAGTGGTTTCGACCCCATTAATGCGAATATCATTAAAGAGGAAATTCTTCAACTCAAAAATAATGGTGCATCCATTATTTTTTCTACCCATAGAATGGAATCCGTAGAGGAGTTGTGTGAATATATTACCCTTATACACAAATCGGAAAAAATATTGGACGGAAAACTATCCGATATCAAAAAGGCCTATAAAAATAACATTTTTAAGGTAGGTCTGAAAGTAAGCACCGGCGATTCTTTGTTAAGAGAGCTTACGGATAAATTCCAAATTACGTCCTCAAACTATCATGAAAAGGATAGACAGTTAAATTTTACGGTTCAGCTTCCTTCTGATGATACAGGGGAATTATTGACTCACTTGTCCACCAAGGCAAACATCAACCATTTTGTGGAGACCATTCCGTCTGCCAATGATATATTTATAGAAAGCGTTCAAAGC
>CAXMOE010000103.1:3954-9885 GCA_964194835.1 uncultured Flavobacteriaceae bacterium
TTAATGAAAGTGATTATTTTTCCAATGAATTTTTTACCACGGAAAGTACTTCTTATGTGAAATTCAAGAATATTACTTTACAGGCTGCTAAGGACTCCACAGCAAATTCAGGATATTATGGATTGCTTTATATTCCACGTAAAACTGATTTGGAAGACGTGGCAAGAGGTTCTTTTTTGTATACCAAGGAGGCACCCAGCACCGCTGTGGTTGATAGGTTGGAAAGTGTTTTTCAAAATAGATTAAGAAAAAAAAGGCTGCAGGATTTGGGAGTATCCACCGAGGACTTTGCTGCTATGGATGACCATTTCGAGATCAATACGGCCACCTTTGCAGGACAGCAAAATTTAAAGGGAATAAATGAACTAAAAGCAATTATCGGTGGTGGTTTTGGTTATTTGATTATGATGTTTATTATTATTTATGGCGGGTTTGTAATGCGAAGTGTCATTGAAGAAAAAACCAGCAGAATTGTCGAGGTAATTATATCTTCAGTAAAGCCTTTTCAGCTGATGTTAGGAAAGATTATTGGGACCTCTTTGGCGGGAATAACCCAATTTGCCATTTGGATTGTTTCTGCATCTTTGTTAATGTTAGTCGTTTTTTTAATTTTTGATATTGAACCTGTAGGCATGGGTTCCAGTACTAGTTTGGCATCTGATGCGGTATCCAATATGGCTCCCATACCATCAAACGAAGATACTTTGCAGCTATATGCGAATGCTCTTTTTAAGATTCCATGGGTTATGTTGATAAGCTTTTTTATCATTTATTTTATCTTGGGCTATTTGATTTATAGTTCAATTTATGCCGCTATTGGTGCTGCTGTGGATAATGAAACAGATACCCAACAGTTTATTTTCCCTATTATATTACCTTTAATGTTGGCTATATACGTGGGATTCTTTTCTGTTTTCAGTAATCCGCATGGTCCGATTGCTGTTGGTTTTTCATTGTTTCCACTTACTTCTCCGATAGTAATGCTCATGCGTTTACCAGGAGGTATTGGGGAAGGCGGTGTTCCGCTTTGGCAACTGGTTACATCTGTTGCTCTGTTGATTATAACATTTATAGGAATCGTTTGGTTGGCCGCAAAAATTTATCGAGTTGGAATCTTAATGTATGGGAAGAAACCAAGCTATAAGGAATTGTTTAAATGGCTAAAGTATTAATATGGAAAAAATACAAAATATATTATCGGCAATAAAGGAGTTTTTGTCATATAAAATTATCAATAGTGATACGATACATATAACTATTGGAACATTCTTGACTATAGTAATTGCTCTTATTGTAATCACTTATCTTCTAAGATTGATACACAAATTGGTGACTTCCAAGTTACCAAAGGAAGATAAAAATAAGTTCGAAAGTATTTTTGCGTTTATAAAATATCTTTTTTATATTCTTGTAGTCGTTATCATTCTGCAATCGTCTGGAGTGAATTTAACCGTATTGCTAACTGCTTCAGCAGCCTTGTTTGTTGGACTGGGTTTTGCTTTGCAATACCTATTTCAAGATATTATATCGGGAATTTTGATTATAACGGATCAATCCTTACATGTCGGCGATATCATAGAGGTGGAGGATAAGGTAGGTCGTGTTTTTGAAATACGTTTGCGTACTACAAGGGCCCTGACCCGGGATGACAAGGTTATCGTGATCCCCAATCATAAATTTATAACCGACTCTATATATAATTATACCCAAAACCATAAAACTACGAGGGAGAGCGTAAAGCTCGGTGTAGCTTATGGAAGTAATGTTGATCTGGTTACGGAGATCCTTGAAAAAATTGCCCTTTCCCAAAAAGGGGTATTAAAAAACCCAAAACCTTTTGTGCTTTTTGAAGATTTTGGCGATTCCGCGTTAATTTTCTCACTTTGTTTTTTTACCAACGAGAGTTATATCAATCCAAAGATCAAGAGTTCAATGAGATATAAAATTGATGCAGAGTTTAGGGAACACGGTATTACCATACCTTTTCCACAACGCGATGTTCATTTGTATCAACAGGTTCCTGGGACAAAAAACAAGGTATGATTATTAGCTGTAGTAATAAATGAAGAAGCGAACTGATAGTGATGCAGTTTTTATCTTTTCTAGGTCTTAATGGACTAATAAATACTTTAGGCAGGATTATTGCTTGACAACTATAAAAATGAGTTTGATGTACTAGATGATGCAGAAAACAGAAACTTTAAAATAGGATTTTTTAAAAATACACAGATATGTCAAAAATATTGGTAATTGAAGACGAATCGGCAATACGACGGGTTTTGGTAAAAATTCTTTCCGAAGAAAATGATGCATATGCGGTACAGGAGGCTGAAGATGGTCTGAAGGGGCTGGAAATAATTAAGAAAAACGATGTTGACCTTGTACTATGTGATATAAAAATGCCCAAAATGGATGGTGTGGAAGTTTTGGAAGCAGCCAGAAAAATTAAACCGGAAATACCTTTTATAATGATATCGGGCCATGGTGATCTGGATACGGCTGTAAATACCATGCGTTTAGGGGCATTTGACTATATATCCAAACCACCCGATCTAAACCGACTCTTGACAACCGTACGTAACGCTTTGGATAGGAAGGAATTGGTTGTAGAAAACAAAATTTTAAAGAAAAAGGTAAGCAAGAATTATGAAATGATTGGGGAAAGCGACGCAATCTCCAACATTATGGAAATGATAGAAAAAGTGGCACCTACGGATGCAAGGGTGCTAATTACGGGACCCAATGGTACCGGAAAGGAATTGGTTGCCCATTGGATCCATGAAAAAAGCCATCGTAACACTGCCCCGTTTATAGAAGTGAACTGTGCGGCAATTCCATCGGAATTGATTGAAAGCGAATTATTTGGCCATGTTAAAGGAGCGTTTACCTCTGCAGTACGAGATAGGGCAGGTAAATTTGAGGCCGCCAATAACGGCACCATTTTTTTGGATGAGATTGGAGATATGAGCCTATCTGCCCAAGCGAAAGTGCTACGGGTTTTGCAGGAAAGTAAAATTTCCAGGGTAGGTACGGATAGGGATATTAAGGTGAATGTAAGAGTGGTCGCAGCTACCAATAAAGATCTTATGAAGGAAATTGCCGAAGGAAGATTTAGAGAAGATCTTTATCACAGATTGGCCGTGATATTGATAAAAGTTCCTTCACTTAACGAAAGACGTGAAGATATCGAGCTATTAATCGACTATTTTTCCAATAAAGTTGCCTTAGAACAAGGGACTGCGCCTAAAACTTTTTCCAATAGGGCAATAAAGCTTTTAAAGGGTTATGACTGGACTGGAAACATTAGAGAATTGAGAAATGTAGTAGAGCGTCTTACGATTCTCGGGGGTAAGGAAGTAACTGAAGAGGATGTAAAATTGTTCGCCAGTAAATAAAATGCTAATTCCGACAATCTTCCAATTTCTGAAGCGCCTTCTTTGTAATAGCCTTTGTCTTTAGGTTATAATACATTTTCGCCTCGGTGAGATTATCCTTTAGGATTTCTTTTTCGCAATGCTGATAGATGTTCAGGGCAAAGGCATAGGCTTCCTTACACTCTACAGAATTTATTACGTCATTCAGTGATTTTTCATAATTCAACAGCGTTTTATCAATTTTTTTATGCAATTGGTCTCCTTCGGGTGATTTCATGGCTATTTTTTCCTTTTCCGAAGTTATGGTATTCATGGCCAAAACATCACTGGCATACCTACTATCGTGAAGTTCGTGCTCGTCAAGTGCTTCCAAACTTCCCTCTGTGTTGTCCAAAGCTCTTTCCAATAATAATTTTGTACTGTTCAGAGTTGTTGCCCGAGTAGCCATTTTAAGATTGTCCAAGCCTTCATAAATATTTTTTTTGGCGTAGTCACAACCACAGGAGTTCAACTGATTTTTAGATTTTTCAATGGCGTTCAATGCTTTATACGCATGAAATCTTGCTGCATTGATTTCCGTGGCATCAAGGGCTTTTTGAGTTTGTGTTTTTACATAACCAATATTGGAACCGACATATTCACATGCCTTGTTCGTATTGAATGAGGATAATGCGCCTAAAGCTAACACACAAAGTACATAGTAGCTTGTTTTCATATTGTTAGGTATTGTTCAAGTAATACTTGGGACTTATTACAAATGTTAAATGTAGTAAGAGAAATCTTTCATCAATAATATTTTCGATTAAGTGCATTTTTTTACCGCAATTGCCTATAATAGCCTCATGTACTATAAGATACAGCTTCTTTTTTATAGGGGATTCCATCTACAAACAAAAAATATTCTATATTCAACCTATGAACAAAATAGACATAGCCTCATTTAAAATAGCTCAAGAACTAAAGCTCTCGGAACGCGATACATTGGAGGAACTAAATTCCTCGGAAAAAGAATTAAAGAATGCTTTGGAAGAAGTAAGGGTAGATCTGGGCAAGTTTCAGGATATCTTATATGCACATAGTAAATATGGAGTACTTATTTGTTTACAAGGTATGGATACCGCGGGAAAGGATAGTTTAATTCGTGAGGTCTTTAAAGATTTTAATGCTAGGGGGGTAGTAGTATATAGTTTTAAGGTGCCCACAGAATTGGAGCGCAAGCACGATTATCTCTGGCGACATTATATTGCCCTTCCGGCCAAGGGAAAATTTGGTGTCTTTAACCGTACCCATTATGAAAATGTTCTGGTAACCAGGGTACATCCCAATTATATACTAGGCGAGGATATTCCCGGAATACATTCGGTAGATGATATTGATCAAAAATTCTGGGATAAGCGTTTTGAACAGATCAATAATTTTGAACGCCATATTTCCGAAAATGGCACTATTATATTTAAATTCTTTTTACATATCTCCAAAGAAGAGCAAAAAAATCGTTTACTGCGTAGATTGAATATAAAAAAAAAACATTGGAAGTTTTCCCCAGGAGATTTAAAAGAACGAAAATTGTGGGACAACTATCAAGGATATTACGAGGAAGCCATTAATAAAACCTCCAAGCCACACGCTCCATGGTATGTTATTCCGGCAGACAACAAAAATGCCGCACGGGTAATTGTGGCATCCATTATGCTTAAAGAGTTAAAAAAATACAAAGATATTGACGAACCTGAACTGGATGATGAAATAAAAGCTAATTTAGAAGCCTACAAAAATCAACTGGAAAACGAATAGAATGAAACATATATTGATACTACTCTTTCTTGTAGTAGTGCAAGGCTTTTCTCAAAACGAAGACGAAAATCAAATAAAGAATATATATAATACGGCACTTACCCAAGGAAAGGCATACGATTGGTTGAATTACTTGTCGAACCAAATTGGAGGCAGGTTATCTGGGTCGGTTCAGGCACAACAGGCGGTGGATTATACCAAAACACAATTGGATTCCATGGGATTGGACCGAGTGTGGTTACAACCTGTGATGGTACCCAAATGGGTGAGGGGCACACCTGAGTTCGCCTATATTGAAAGCAAGCCAGGGTTCACCAATAATGTGTCGATCTGTGCGTTAGGGGGGTCCGTGGGAACTCCATCAGGAGGCATTAAGGCCCAAGTTATAGAAGTTCGAGAGCTAAAGGAGCTAAAAAAGTTGGGCAGGGAAAATATTGCTGGTAAAATAGTATTCTTCAACAGACCTATGGACCCAACTTTGATCAACACCTTTGAGTCTTATTCAGGCTGCGTAGATCAACGGTATTCAGGTGCCTTGGAAGCTGGAAAGTATGGAGCTTTGGGTGTAGTGGTACGTTCCATGAACCTACGTTTGGACGATTTTCCACATACCGGCTCCATGAATTATGGAGAAATTTCAGTAAAGAACAGGATCCCGGCGGCAGCCATTAGTACTCTAGATGCGGAATTGTTAAGTACAACCTTAAAATTGAATCCGGATATTAAATTCTTTTTTAGACAAAGTTGCCAGCAACTTGATGAT
>CAXMOE010000104.1:0-9585 GCA_964194835.1 uncultured Flavobacteriaceae bacterium
GATTACCGATAATGGTGTGGACAAGCTCAGTATTATTGGAAATGTCACGAACAAAAACTCGGTAACGAAAGCCAATTTATTGGCCAATTTCAATGACTTTGGTTTGGAGCCTTTTAGTCCGTTAGGGGAAGGTGTAATTACCAATATCAGGGGTAATATTAATGGGAACGCTAGAATAAGAGGTGACATTAAGGATCTGGATATCAATGGATTATTGACGCTCAATAATGCTGGTATCGCCATACCTTATTTAAATGTAGATTATAGTTTTGGTTCCAATTCCCGGGTAATGTTGTTTGATCAAACGTTTAATTTTCAGAATATACAGCTTACTGATATAGCCCATAATACCAAGGCCACCTTGGACGGAACAATAAACCATATTTCTTTTAAAGATTGGAGTCTAGATTTGGATGTAGACACCAATAATGATAGATTCTTGATATTGGACACTCCCTTCGATGAGGAGGTATTGTATTATGGCTCTGGTTTTCTAAACGGTACCGGTAGGGTATTTGGATCTACAAAAGCATTGAATATAACGGTTGATGGTTCAACAGCAAGGGGCACTTCTTTAAAAATTCCATTAAGTGATGTGGCAAGTGTAGGGGATTATTCTTTCATTAATTTTGTGGAGAAGAACGATGTAACAACCATAGAGCAACAACGAATTCTTAGGGATTACCAAGGCCTCGAACTAAAATTTGATCTAGATGTTACCCCGGAAGCTGAGGTTGAAATTGTAGTTGACCCAAAAACAGGCAGTTCCTTAAAGGGTACTGGTGGTGGGCTATTATTCATCGAAATCAATACGAAAGGAAAGTTCGACATGTACGGGGAATTTGTTGTTGTTACGGGCGAATATCGTTTCAAAAAAGGAGGTATTATAGACAAAACGTTTAAAGTTAAACCGGGGGGCTCTATACTTTGGGACAAGGATCCTTTAGCTGCGCAACTGAATATGGAAGCCATATATTCCCTCAACGCAAATCCGGCTCCTTTGCTAGATAATCCGGGCTATACCAAAAGAATCCCGACAGATGTGATCGTACGTCTTGACGGTGAATTGGAGAGTCCGAATATTAACTTTGGAATTGATTTTCCAGGCACCAATTCAATTACCAAATCAGAACTTCAGTATCGTTTACAGGATCCCACCATTGAAGAAAGAAATGCTTTTTTCTTATTGGCCCAGGGCACTTTTGTAAATGATGAGAGTGGAATAAATCAACAAGCAGTAACCGGGAATCTTATTCAAACTGCGTCTGGATTATTGAATCAGGTATTGGCTGGAGACAACAGCAAATTTGACTTAGGGGTTTCCTATGAGCAGGGACTGTTGGACCCCAATTCCGAGATTCAAACAGAAAATAGGATAGGTGTAACAGTATCAACACAAATTAGTGACAGGGTTTTGTTCAATGGTCGGTTTGGTGTACCAGTGGGAGGTGTTAGTGAAACTGTGGTTGCCGGGGATGTTGAGGTACAGGTCTTGTTGAATGAACAAGGGACATTAAGTGCAAAAGTCTTTAACCGGGAAAGTGAAATCCAGCAATTCCTGGCGGACACACAGGGATACACACAAGGAATAGGGCTATCCTATGAGGTCGATTTTAACAGCTTTAAGGAGCTCATGGCTAAAATTTTCAATACAAATAAACCTCCAGTCGAAATAATCGAACCAGAATCGGCTCCAAGTGCAGTTATGGGTAAAGACAGTTTGATTCAATTTTATCCAAAAAGAAATCCTCCTGAATAGGTGGTATAATCCCCTTTATTTATACTGTTTTTGAACACAATGGACAAAACTTGTTAACGAAAACGTTTGAAGTTTTGTCAAAAGCTAAATTATGGGGTCTTAACATACTATTTTTAAGATAAGTTTGCTAATTTTACCTTCTTAAAATTTTCAATGGCTTCAGAAATTAAAAAAATAGCAGTTTTCACCTCAGGTGGAGACGCCCCGGGAATGAATGCTGCAATTAGGTCAGTTGTACGTACCTGCGCATATTTGAAAGTAGATTGTGTGGGTGTTTACAGAGGGTATGAGGGATTGATAGAAGGAGATTTTAAACCCATGAATGCCCGAAGTGTGAGTAATATCATCAACAAGGGAGGTACCATATTAAAATCTGCAAGGTGTGAAGAATTTAGAACCAAGGAGGGGCGTAAAAAAGCATATGGTCAGCTAATCGCTGAAAGCGTTGATGCCTTAGTTGTTATAGGTGGTGATGGTAGTTTTACGGGGGCAGAGATTTTTAACAAGGAGTTTGGATTTCCCTTTATCGGAATACCTGGCACCATAGACAATGATATTGTTGGAACAAACTACACTGTAGGCTATGACACTGCCTTGAATACCGTAGTAGATGTTATAGATAAAATAAGGGATACAGCAAGTTCTCACAACCGCCTTTTCTTTGTAGAAGTTATGGGCAGGGATGTAGGCTATATAGCATTAAATGCAGGTGTAGGCGCTGGAGCAGAAGCCATACTGATTCCTGAGGAGAATCTTGGGTTAGAAGTTTTACTGGAATCCTTGAAGCGTAGCAAGAGATCTGGAAAATCATCCAGTATTGTAGTAGTTGCTGAAGGGGACAAAACTGGAAATAACGTTTTTGAACTTAAGGATTATATAGAGGAACATCTTCCTATTTACGATATCCGGGTATCTGTTCTTGGACATATGCAGCGTGGAGGTTCACCTTCCTGTTTTGATAGGGTATTGGCCAGTAGGATGGGAGTAAAGGCGGTAGAATCACTGTTAGCGGGAAAATCCAATCTTATGGTGGGTATACAAGACAATAAGATGGTGTTTACCCCAATTGAAAAGGCCATAAAGGGACATACGAAAATAGATCAGGAGCTTATTAGGATATCAAATATAATGACCATTTAATTTTAATCATAAATAATAATAAAATGTCAAATTTAAAAATAGGAATTAACGGATTCGGAAGAATTGGAAGGTTGGTTTTTAGAGCAACAGTAAAAAGAGATAATGTAGATGTAGTTGCAATAAACGATTTATTGGATGTAGAACATCTTGCTTATTTGTTGAAATACGATTCCGTGCATGGTAAGTTTGACGGAACCATAGAAGTTAAGGACGGTAATTTGGTGGTTGATGGAAAAACCATTCGAATTACAGCGGAAAGAGATCCAAAGATCTTAAAGTGGGATGAAGTTGATGCAGATATCGTGGCGGAATGTACTGGTATTTTCACCACCCTGGAAACCGCACAGTACCATATTGATGGTGGTGCCAAAAAAGTAGTGATTTCTGCACCTTCTAAAGATGTACCCATGTTTGTTATGGGAGTAAACCATAAAGATGTGAAGGCTACTGATAAAATAGTATCCAATGCATCATGTACTACCAATTGTTTGGCTCCAATGGCCAAGGTATTGAATGATACTTATGGCATAGAAGAAGCGTTGATGACTACCGTGCACGCTACTACGGCTACACAATTAACCGTAGATGGCCCTTCCAAAAAAGATTGGAGAGGTGGTAGAAGTGCAATGTTGAATATTATTCCTGCTTCCACAGGTGCTGCAGTTGCCGTAACAAAGGTTATTCCAGCATTAAAGGGAAAATTAACAGGGATGGCCTTTAGGGTTCCAACTGCCGATGTTTCTGTAGTTGATTTAACAGTACGTCTAGAAAAGGAGACTTCATATGAAGAAATAAAGAAAGCCTTTAAGGCAGCTTCAGAAGGAGAATTAAAAGGTATTTTGGGTTATACCGAGGAAGACGTAGTATCACAGGATTTTGTAAGTGATGCCCGGACAAGTATTTTTGATGCTGGAGCTGGGATTGAACTTAACTCCAAATTTTTTAAATTAATCTGTTGGTACGACAACGAGGCAGGATATTCCAATAAATTGGTTGACTTGGCTCAGTATATCACAGAGTTGTAATTGGATTTTAATAAATAATAATTTTCTGTGAAATAGGGGATATTTCCCTTATTTCACAGATTCCTCTTAAATATTGGTCTATGATATTGATTGTTGACAGTGGTGCTACAAAATCGGATTGGATAGCCCTTGATGAAAAAGGAAACCAATTGTTCGTAACTCAAACTTTAGGTCTAAGTCCAGAGGTATTGACACGAGAAGTAATAGAGGATCGGTTGGCGAATAATTTTGAGCTTTCCAAAAACAAGAAAAAGGTTACACGTTTATATTTCTATGGTGCAGGATGCGGGACAGACCGTATGAAGAAATTTTTAAAACGGATTTTCAAAGATTTTTTTCCCAATGCAAAAACCGAGATAAAGGAAGATACTTTTGCCGCGATTTACGCAACTACAAAAATTGGAAAACCGGGTATAGTCTGCATTATGGGGACAGGGTCGAATTGTAGTTATTATGATGGTCACCAACTATTTCAGAAAGTAACTTCTTTGGGTTATATCCTAATGGATGATGGAAGTGGAAATTTCTTCGGAAGAAAATTATTAAGGGATTATTATTTTCATAAAATGCCGCATTCATTGGGTTTGAAGTTTGCCAAACAATATAACTTGGAAGCTGATGCGATCAAGGAAAATTTGTACAAACAACCCAATCCCAACACCTATTTGGCGACTTTTGCCAGATTTATTGTTGAAAACAAGGATGATCCGTATTGTAAGGGTGTAATCGACAAGGGCTTTCAGCAGTTTGTTAACAACTACATAATGCAGTTTGAATTAGCGACTAAAGTTCCCGTCAACTTTGTAGGTAGTATTGCCTATTATTTAAGAGAGGAACTGGCTGCCGTGATCGATAGAAACGATTTGATACTCGGGGAAATTCGACAAAGACCGATTGAAGGTCTTATGGAGTTCCATAGAGAGACTATTTAATAGCTATCATTGAAATCTCAATGTTTACAAACTTAGGTAAATTGGACACTTCAACTGTTTCCCTAGCCGGTGCAGTTTCTTCATCAAAATAAGATCCATACATTTCATTGATTTGACCAAAACAATACATGTCTTTCACAAAAATAGAAGACTTTACAACATGGTCAAAAGTCATTTCTGCTTCACTTAAAATTGCTTTTAAGTTTTCCATACACTGTTTGGTCTCTTTTTTAATATCACCTTCTACAAATTCTCCTGTAACGGGATCAATGGGAATTTGCCCTGAAATGTATAGGGTATTTCCAGTAAGAACGGCTTGATTATATGGGCCTATTGGTGCTGGGGCTTTTGATGTACTGATGATTTTTTTCATGACTTGGTATTTAAGATTGATATCGAAGTTTTATCTCCTGCTACTACTAATTTACGACTATCTTCTTTGACTTCTATTGTCCCATTTAAGATCTTGAAGAATAGAACTTTTGATGCCAATAAAAAAGTACCATCGCTCATAAGTCCCGAAAGGAGTCCAGTCAAATTTTAAATTAAAACTTTTAAGATCTCTACTAAATCTAAGTTGTGTTAGTGTAAACCCTTTATTTTTAATATCATAACCCGACGATACCCCTACTTTCCATCTGGGCGATAACTCTATATTTCCTGAGAACATCAGAGAGTTGTTGGTAAACTCGTTTTGTCTATTACTGTTGCTGTATGTTGAGGTATATGCCACACGCAAATCCCATGGTAGCTTGGATCCATATACTGGATTTTCAAAATCATCCGAATCTTTTTTGTCACGATCTCTAAAGTTAGAGTCACTAAAACTTTCTGCCCTTCCAAAAAGACCATCGGTATCTCCACCACTGGAAGCAGCATAATCGTAAGATGGATCTTCCTCTTCGTCACCATCCTTTTTTTTAAACGTCTCATTACTAATGCTATAACTGAGGTTTAAATTGGCTCTAGTCAATCTCAATAAACTACCTCCGTTGTCTATATTAAAGGTGTTGATACGTCTTCCGTTATTGTCTATGGCGTACGGATCCAAAGAACCGGAAAAGTTGATAGACATTTTGTTGTTCAAAATAGTGGTTCCCCCGTTGATGTTCAAAGGACTTAGATTTAAAGAATCTGCTTCAAAATTATAGGCAGTTGATAGGTTAAAACTATTTAAAATCGATACTTTTCTGGGCTCAAGATCAGTGGAATCCTTGGACCGTACCTTGGCCTCTAAGGTGTTTGCCAAGGAGAAGCTCATTGCGCTGGATTTCCCCAAGCCGGGAGCCCCGTTCAGAGTTCCTTCAAACCTACTATATTGTACCATTTCTCCGTCTCCATCCAAATAAGCATCATAAAATTGATCAAACGACGGTGCATATCCATAACTTATAGATGGACGCATTGTATGTCGTATGGCCTGTATCTTTTTATCTTCCCCGAAAGCAAAGGTTCCGTACACAGTGGTACCCAGGCTGGCACTTAAATTATATTGGTTGTAGCGGTCAAAACCACTAATGGTATCAGTAACCACCGCACCCGATGTCCCACTATTTGGATCAAAGCTCTTTCCAAATGTTTCCAAAGTCCACACATCTTCATAATTTGCACCGACACTTACACTAAAATGTTTGGCGACCTTAAAGTTAGTGCTAATGGGTATTCTATGTTTGGCCCCCACCTTGGCATTATCGAACATTCTACCGGTCAAAAAATCTTCATCATTGGTCACGATACTGTTTCTGGCGGATACATCATATTGAAAGTTCACATTTTGAATGATTCCCTTCTTTATGCCATCTCTTTTTGCAAAAGGATAAATACGTTCCACATTTGCCGTTAAGGTCGGGAGGGTTAAATTCACAACTTCCGTATTTGTGTTTTGATTATGCGTGGCCGTTAGACTAAGGTTCACAGCAGGGTATTCCGGAAAAGTCTTGGAATAAGAAATGGAAGATGAAAGATTATTGACCTGTGTGTTCGGTAAATTCTGTTGTAATAATGAGTTTCTATAGTATGAGCTACTCCCTAAATTTACAGAAGCAGAGAATCTTGAATTGGGATTGGATTTGGCGTCTTGGGAATGCGATATTTGGATATTGTAAATGGTACTCCGGCTAAAATCATCAAAACCTTTTTGGCTGGTGATTAAATTTTCGAACCTAAAATTGATATTACCCCTAAATTTATAACGTTTCGCATAGACAGACTGTCCACGGAAACCGTAACTTCCATTGGTGTAAAGGTCTCCTGTAAGGGTTAAATCCGCATAGTCACTGAAAGGGAAATAATACCCTCCACCTTGAAGAAAGTAACCCCTGTCCGGTTCGTTTCCATAACTGGGCATAATTAATCCCGCGGTTCTGCCGGTGGTTAATGGAAAATAAGCAAAAGGAAGGGCAATTGGCGTGGGCACATCAACAATATATAGATTACTGAAACCCGCAATTACCTTCTTTTTCGGAACAAACTTGGCCTTTTTTATACGAATGTAATAATCAGGATTTACAGTGTCTTTCGAGGTGGTGAGCTTTCCTTCGCTCAAAAAATAAACAGAGTCATTTTCTTTTTTGGTGATGTCGGCATAAACCTTCATTGCATCACTACCCAGGCTTCCCAGTCCTGCCTGCTGTTCTGAACGGGAATTCCAAATAAGAGCCTTTTGAGTATCAAAGTTAAACCGGATCGAATCTGGGATTACCACATTTGTACCCTGTTTAAAATAAGGTAATTGGGTATAATTGCCCAAAGAGTCTTTTATGCGGCCGGCATATACCTCGTTTTTAATGTAATCCATTATAATGATACCTGCTTTCAGTTCCGTATCCTGATAATAAATTTCAGCCTCGTTGTACAAATAAATTTTTTGTTCTTTTTTACTCAATCTCACATAATCCTTGGCCTTATATTTTATATTTTCCAATAACAGAGTTTGCTTTCCATTGAGACTGTCAACCTTAACCGAATCTTTTGCAATACTATCCTGAACAATGGTAAGTGGAAGCTCAGGAGCTATGATAGAATCATTGATAGCCTTAATAGGAAGAGGTTCAATAAGGTCTTCTTGTCCAAATACCCAAATCGTACCCATAAACAGGAGGAATAGGAAAAGTAGAAAATGTTTGTTTGATTGCAAGGCTATAAGTCCTATTTTTGTAAAGGTATGGCTTGAATTTCGGAATCCAAACTTACATATATTTTTTGTTCCGTCTGTAGCTCTTTATAATAAATTTAACCATATTGGGAACATTGAAATAATTGGATTATTAATAAGGTCCAAAAGTCAATAAACAAGCCTGCCTAAGAGGTAGGTTTAATCTTTTTGACTAACAAGATGAATGTTGTTCCCAAAGGTGGATTCTTTAGGTTGGAACGAGTATAAGAAATATCTAAGATTGTAAGCGCTAATGAAATTTTAGTCAATTTTTAATTAATTTTGTGTTGAAAGACCATCAAAATATAAACGTATAAAAATGAAAAGATTTCTTCCCGTTCTTTTTTTAATACTATCATGTCTACTAACTTCTTTTGACAAGAATACTTTCGAGCAGGGCGATGAGGATAAATTTGTTATTGTCCTTGATGCAGGTCATGGTGGTCATGATCCGGGAAATTTGGGCAATGGGTATTTGGAGAAAAACATCACCTTAAAAATTGTACTCAAGGTGGGTGAAATATTGTCACGAAACCCCAATATTAAAGTTATATATACCAGAAACGATGATTCGTTTGTGGATTTGTATTTGCGTGGTGAAATTGCAAATAAGTCCAATGCAGATTTATTTGTTTCTGTACATTGTGACTCCCATACTTCTGATGCCAATGGGGCTGGGACCTTTGTACTTGGATTGCATGCCAACAAACAAAATTTTGAAATAGCCAAAAAGGAAAACTCGGTAATATATTTGGAAGATAATTATGAAAGTAGATATGCCGAATATGATATTAATTCCCCTGAATCTGTTATTGGTTTAACCATTATGCAGGAGGAATTTTTAGACCAAAGCATTATGCTGGCAAAAATGATGCAAGACAATTTTTCCATCAAATTAAAAAGGAACAACAGGAAGGTTAAACAGGCAGGTTTTATTGTATTGCACCAGACCTTTATGCCTAGTGTGTTGATAGAGGCCGGTTTTCTTACCAATAAAAATGAAGGAGGTTATCTTAATTCAAAAAATGGTCAATCCGAAATGGGAATAGCTATTGCAGAAGCTATTTTGAAATACAGCAATGAAATACAGGCCAATGTTGTTGGAGTGTCCAATAAGATAACTCCTGAAGTATCTATACCAGAACCAGAAAAACCTGAAAAGAAGGAAGTGGTAGCAGAAGTGGTCGAAAAAACTGAGAAAACTTCTTTAGAGTCTGGGGAAGAGAAAACCGAAGAAATAAAAAAAGAGGTTGCTGCTGTGGAAATTAAACTTCCTGAAGTGGTAAAGGATACTCCAAAAATTGCAGAGGCAGTTAAAAAAGAACCAACACAAGCGGATCCGGAGGTCAAAGAAGAAAAGAAGGAGTCAGTGGTGCCCACGGTGGAAGATAAGAAAGACGTTACTGCCTCTGCCAGCATCATTTTTAAAGTTCAGTTATTGGCAAGTTCAAAGGACCTCCCTTTACGATCTGAGGATTTTAAAGGGTTGAACAGACTTTCCAAAGAACCGTATAAAAACCTTTATCGCTATATGTATGGCAGTGCCAACACACACGCTGAAGCAAAGTTATTAAA
>CAXMOE010000105.1:0-9561 GCA_964194835.1 uncultured Flavobacteriaceae bacterium
GGCTATGATCGGTTTTTATAACGTGGATATCCAATATGATTTAAAAGAGCTGGAAACTGAATTCTATAAGGCAGTGGAAGAATTAAAACAACTGACCTTCATTGATAGCGAAGAATACCTATTTACAGCACAAAAAGAAGGCAAAAAGATATTGGCTGAAGGCGCTCAAGGGTCTTTGTTAGATATCGATTTTGGAACCTACCCTTTTGTCACCTCATCGAATACAACAGCGGCTGGAGCTTGTACAGGTCTTGGCGTGGCGCCCAATCAAATTGGAGGAGTATTCGGAATTTTCAAAGCTTATACCACTAGAGTCGGTAGTGGTCCTTTCCCTACTGAACTTTTTGATGAAGATGGTGCAACCATGGGCCATGTAGGAATTTGGCGCTACTACAGGAAGGCCAAGACGATGTGGCTGGTTGGATTTGGTAGCCCTGAAATATGCTGTTCAGGTAAATGGCGTAACTGAATTGATGATGATGAAAGCCGATGTATTAAGTGGATTCAAAAAAATTAAAGTTTGTACCGCATACAAATATAAAGGAGGGACAATCACTCATCTACCCTATAACATCGAAGCAGAAAACGTTACACCTATTTATTCCGAAATGAAAGGATGGGCCAGAGATTTGACCAAAATGTCTAAAGCTGAAGAACTTCCCGAAACCTTGATTGCCTATATAGAATTCTTAGAGAAAGAGTTAGAGGTACCCATAAAAATAGTATCCGTGGGACCGGATAGAACACAGACTATACATCGATAAGACTTGAAAAGGGAAATTTAGATTATTCAATACAAATACCAAGGATATAGGGCTGTGTGAAGTGACGCTAACTAGACTTTATTGAGGAAATCCTTTCAATATCTTAGATTGCTAAAACTATCCCAATCATTCATTTCATCGCCTAAAAAATCCTATTTTTGGACAAAATTGATCAGGTTGCGCAAGCTTATATTCTTACTAACATTTTTGTCTTTTGTTTCGGTAGGCACTTCACAGGAGCAACCGGGAGAAGGAAAACAAATCAATATCGTCTATGGCGCCAACTTTACAAAGGGTGAGGCCCAATATCCGGGAGCTTCCATTTTTAGTAAAGATGATAGACAGGTTCAGTTTGAACACCAGGGAGCAGACTTATGGTGCGATATTGCCATTTTTTATCAAAAAGAGAACAAACTCAAGGCCATTGGCAACATTCGCTTAGAACAAGGTGATTCGATCCAAATGAGAAGTGGCAAAATAGACTACGATGGAGATTTAAAACTGGCCAAGGCATGGGAAAGCGTAGTATTGAAAAATACCGATATGACCCTAAAAACCGATACTTTATATTTTGATCGGGAAAAACAGGAATCATATTATAACAGCTCTGGTACAGTGGTGGACTCCGCCAATACTCTGGCCAGTGAAATTGGCCGATACTTTATGATTCCTAAAAAATATCAGTTCTTGGACAATGTCTTTATATATAATCCGGAATATACCATGGAATCTGAACAATTGGATTATTACACCACTTCCAAAAATGCCTATATGTACGGCCCCTCTACAATAACTGGGGAAGCATACAAAATATATTGTGAGCGTGGATTTTATGATACAAAGATTGAAAGTGGTTATGGCATTAAAAACACCCGTATAGACTATAATAACCGAATTATTGAGGGCGATAGCGTTTATTTTGATAAAAAAACAGAATTTGCCTCTGCAACCAATAATATCAAGATCACAGATACTATAAATCAAGGGATTATAAGAGGCCATTACGCAGAGGTATTTAAGGCGAAAGATTCTGTTTTTGTCACCAAACGCGCAGTATCTATCAGCCTGGTGGAAAAAGATTCCCTTTATATGCATGGGGATACCTTAATGATAACCGGGAAACCAGATGCACGAATTGTGAGGGCGTTCCGTAACGCTAAATTTTATAAAACTTCCCTTAGCGGCAAGTGTGATTCTATTCATTTTGATCAAAAAACAGGGGTCACCCAACTCATTACCAACCCAGTTCTTTGGAATGGCGAAAACCAAATGACGGGGGATAGTATACACCTGATTTCCAATTTGGAAACTGAAAAACTGGATTCTCTTAAAGTATTGAATAATGCTTTTGTAATATCCTTGGATAGTATTGGTATGGAGGGATATAACCAAGCTAAAGGAAAAGATCTTTTTGGAAAGTTTGTGGAAAATGAATTAAAAATAATAGATCTAATTAAAAATACCGAGGTAATCTATTATATGTACAATGACGATCAAGAACTAGTAGGAATAAATAAAACAATTTGTAGTGCCATTAGGATGCAAATGGCAAATAATGATGTTGAAGACATCACCTTTATTACAAATCCAGATGGAGATATTTTTCCGGAAATGGATTTGCCCGTAAACAGCCGTAAATTAAAGGGATTTATTTGGCGAGGGGACGAGCGGATATACACCAAGGATGATATTTTCGACGAAGATGACAATACAACAATATTGACAAAAATAAAAGGTATTGGCAACCCCATTGATATTGATGTCGAGGCCTCTGTAGCCAAAAAAGATAAAAGTACCCTAGATTCGATAAAATCTTCAAAATTGAAAGCAGCGGAGATTGCAAAGAAAAAATCGGAACTTGACAAAACTATTCAACAAGATAAAGTATCGATACCTACTGATACCATAACTTCTCAGCGTTATGAAGAAGTGGCTAGTGAAGATGGGCTTATTCCTGGATATTATCTGATAGCCAATGTCTTTGAGATTGAACGTAACTATAAAAAGTTTATGAGGACCCTAACTGCCCAAGGATTACAACCCAAGTATTTCTATCGTAGCTTTAATAACTACCACTATGTGTACTTGGAACGTTATGACACACTTAAAATGGCAAGAAAAACGTGGGAAAACCATTTCGATGGTCGGTATACAGACGAGATTTGGATTTTTAGGGTTAAAGGCGATTGATTAATGACTCCCATGAAAGACGACTTTTTTACATATCAGGCTCAGACCACTTCGCATCCTTTAGCTATGGAGGTTGACCATGCGAAAGGAAGCTATATTTATGACACAAAGGGTAATGCCCATCTCGATTTTGTGGCAGGGGTATCTGCCAGTAGCTTGGGACATTGCCACCCCAAGGTGGTGGAGGCTATAAAAAATCAGGTCGATCAATATATGCATGTGATGGTTTATGGGGAATACATTCAAAAACCAGCAGTGGAATATGCAAAACTCTTGGCATCATTACTTCCCGACCCACTGGAAACAACTTATTTGGTAAATTCGGGCACTGAGGCAGTGGAAGGCGCCCTGAAACTAGCACGACGTTTTACCGGACGATCACAAATTATCTCAACCCACAAGGCATACCATGGGAACACAATGGGAAGTTTAAGCGTTATGGGGTTCGAAGAACGAAAGGGTCCATTTAGACCCTTAATTCCCGATGTTGGTTTTATTCACTTCAACAAAGAATCGGATTTAAACAAGATTACGAAAAAAACGGCAGCCGTAATTTTGGAAACTATACAAGGGGGGGCGGGTTTTATTCTACCTACAAACGACTATTTAAAAAAAATAAGAGAACGTTGTGATAAAGAGGGTGCTCTGTTGATTCTAGATGAAATTCAACCTGGTTTTGGACGCACTGGTAAACTATTTGCGTTTGAGCACTTCAATTGTATTCCAGATATATTGGTGATGGGCAAAGGAATGGGGGCTGGCCTTCCCGTAGGAGCATTTACCTCCTCAAAAAAATTAATGCTGAGCTTGCAGGATAATCCCAAGCTGGGACATATCACCACCTTTGGCGGCAATCCTGTAATAGCCGCTGCTTGCCTGGCCACTCTTAACGAAATCAATGAAAGCAATCTCATTTCCGAATCCTTGGAGAAAGAAAAACTTTTTAGGAAATTATTAAAACATAAGTATATCACGGAAATTAGAGGAAGGGGGCTAATGCTTGCAATACTGATGGCAAACGAGGGAATAGCCAATCATATAATAATGACATGCGCCAAAAAGGGATTGATATTATTTTGGTTGTTATTCGAACCGAAAGCAGTACGAATTACCCCTCCCCTGACCATTACTAATCAGGAAATTAAGGAAGGTTGCGACGTAATCCTTGCAGTTTTAGACGATTACATACAATAATTTGTTAACTAATTTGTTAATAATATAGCCCAAGTCGGTAACTTAAAAGAGTCCCAAAAGACTATTTTTAGTTCCATAGTTTAACCAATAACGTTTCTATGGCGTTAGAATCTAATAAAAGACCAAACAAGCCAATTGCGAAGTTTGAATCCATGCTTAAGACAGACGATGTCTATTTCTTTGATGCAGAGGATTTTGAGGACATTATCCACCATTATCTCAACAATGGTAAAGTATCCTTGGCGAAAAAAGCAATAAAAATTGGATTACAGCAACATCCAGACTCCATAAACTTACAATTATTGGATGTTGAAGTACTTGTTTTTGAAAATAATCTGGATGTTGCCGAAAAATTGTTGGATAAATTACAGCTTATAGATAGCAGCAATGAGGAAATCTATATTCAACGTGCTAATATCTATTCCAAGAAAGATAATCATGAAGCTGCTGTTATTTTATTAAATAAAGCCTTGGACCTGGCGGATGACAGTTTGGATATCTATTCACTCTTGGGCATGGAATATTTGTTCATGGACAATTTTGAATTGGCGAAGGAGAATTTTATGAATTGTGTTGCTTTTGATCAGGGCGATTATTCCTCATTGTACAACGTAATTTACTGTTTTGAATTCTTGGAAGATTACGATGGCGCAATATATTTCCTCAACGAATACTTGGAAACAAATCCATATTGTGAAGTGGCATGGCACCAATTAGGTAAACAATATTTATCCAAAAACATGCTTTCTGAGGCTTTAACCTCCTTTGATTTTGCGATTATTTCCGATGATTCGTTCATAGGAGCATATTTTGAAAAGGGAAAGGTTTTAGAAAAATTGGGCAAGTACAACGAAGCCATTGAAAATTACGAAACCACCATTAGCATAGAGGACCCAACCTCACATGCATACCTACGGATAGGGAAATGCCATGAAAAGCTAAAAAATTATGATTTAGCAAAATATTATTATTATCATACTGTACATGAAGACCCACTTTTGGATAAGGGTTGGTTGGCAATAACCGATTTTTATTGTCGAATAAAGGACCACAAAAAAGCACTCTATTATATTAATAAAGCCATAAATATAGATGAGGAAAATCCGCTATACTGGAAAAAGTGTGCAAGGATAAACGCAGAACTAAAAAAATATCCCGAAGCAGATCTAGCCTTTAAACAAGCCGTAGAATTAGGTAACTACGAGTTCGATACTTGGATGTCGTGGGCAGACGCGGTAATTTCAACCGGGGATAGACATTCCGCCGCTCAAATATTGATTCAAGGCCTTGAGTTTTATCCGGAAAAGGCGGAAATACAGTATAAAATTGCCGGTGTTTATCTGTTGATGAACGATAAGATCAAAGCACAGTACCGCTTAAAGAATGCCCTTAACGCCGATTTTGATAAACTTTCCTTATTTCAGGATGAATTTCCACAATTTTATAATACAGAATGGGCAAAAAACATAATCTCCGATATTAAAAGGCCTTCCAGTTAAAAAAACTACTTTTGTTTTTTTATTTTTATGGAAGACCGAAATCTTTTACAATACATAATTATTTGCCTTAAAGGGATGGCCATGGGGGCAGCAGATGTTGTGCCTGGAGTATCTGGAGGTACTATTGCTTTTATCTCGGGTATTTACGAAGAACTTATTGACTCTATAAATAATATTAACCTTTCCCTTTTTAAAACCTTGCAAAAAGAAGGTTTTAAAGCATCTTGGCAAAAACTGAACGGAAATTTTCTGCTGGCCCTTTTTCTGGGAATAGGAATTAGTCTTTTCTCGCTGGCTAAATTCATCAGCTGGTTGTTGGACACTCAACCTATTCTTTTGTGGTCCTTCTTTTTTGGCTTGGTAGTCGCCAGTATATTTTTTGTAGGCAAAGCGATAGAAAAATGGAATTTGGCTACGGTATTCATGCTGCTTTTAGGGGTTTGTGTGGCATACTATATTACTGTTCTACCACCTATTTCCAATACACATAGTCTTCCGTTTTTGTTCTTATCCGGGGCCTTGGCTGTATGCGCCATGATTCTTCCTGGAATATCGGGTGCTTTTATTCTGGTATTGTTAGGGTCTTACAAAACTATTTTGGATGCAGTGCATGAAAGAGACATGAAAATTGTAGCCACAATAGCCATTGGTGCAATCTTTGGTTTATTGAGCTTTGCGAAACTATTGAAATGGATGTTCAGACATTATAAGAACATAACGTTGTCTCTTTTAACAGGCTTTATTTTGGGATCTTTGAACAAAATATGGCCATGGAAAAAAGTGTTGGAGACAAGGGCTATTGGTGATAAAATCATAACTATTAAGGAAAGTAATATTTCTCCCTTGGACTTTGATGGCGATAATCAATTAATATATGCTTTGCTCATAGCTTGCATAGGTTTTTCCCTTATTTTTATACTGGAAAAATTCGCCTCAAAAAAGTAATATCACTCTTAAATGAACAAACCAAGGTCCCTTCTGGACAAATTCTTTCTGGTCATCAAAGGACTTTGCATGGGAGCAGCGAACAAAGTGCCCGGAGTTTCTGGTGGTATTGTGTCATTCGTAGGAGGTTTTTATGAAGAATTCATCTATTCTCTTCAAAAAATTAATCTGAAGGCATTAAAACTTTTGGTCAATGGTAGATTTAAAAGCTTCTATCGTTACATCAATGGTCAATTTTTATCCCTTTTGATATTTGGAATGCTTGTGAGTTATTTCAGCATTTCAAAAATTCTCGACTATTTTTTGGAAAAAAACGAACTACTTGTATGGGCTACGTTCTTTGGAATGGTCTTGGGCTCTATCTACTACATCGCAAAAGATTTTAAACATTGGAATAGTAAAACTATCCCAGGTGGAATTATTGGCCTTATAGTAGGTATCTCTATAAGTTTTTTAAATCCTGCAACGGAAAACGATAATTTATTTTTCATCTTTTTTTGTGGTATTGTCAGTGTCTCTGGCATGACACTTCCAGGGCTTTCCGGCTCTTTTATTCTTATTCTTATTGGTAATTATGTACTTCTATTGGTTGACTCGGTAAATGCGTTATACGATACTTTTGCGGAGATACTTCGTGGAGATTTTGGTTTTATAAGAAATGAGGCGCGTTTGGACACCCTCAAGATATTGACGGTGTTCACCTTAGGGTCGGCAACAGGTTTGGTAACCTTATCACATATTTTAAGTTATGTTTTAAAACATTATAAGCACATTACAACAGCGGTTATTATTGGCTTTATCACGGGTTCTCTGGGCGTTGTTTGGCCATGGAAAAAAACGCTTTTTAAAACAGATTCCTTGGGTAATATCTTGCTGGACTCCAATGGAAATGAAATCATTGTAAACTATACGCGATATATACCTGAAATTGGGACCTCCGATTCTTGGTGGGCCATCTTTTTTGTTGTTTTTGGAATATGTGTTTTATTAGCATTGGATTGGTATGGAAAAAATAGAAGAAAAGCTAGTTAGATTTGGTTTGGTAGGGAAAAATATTTCCTATTCCTTTTCCAAAGGATACTTTACACAAAAATTTTCGGATTTACATTTGAATAACCATTCCTATGATAATTTTGACCTACAAGAGATTGAAGAATTCAACAATCTTATCAAAAAATATCCAAATATTCTCGGGCTAAATGTCACCATTCCTTACAAGGAAGCGATTATTCCATATCTTACTGAACTACATCCAAAGACCGCAAAAATAGGTGCAGTAAACACTATAAAAATTACAAAAAAAGGGTTAATTGGCTACAATACAGATGTATATGGTTTTCAAAAATCCATTGAGCCTTTATTAAAAACACAGCATACCAAAGCTTTGATATTGGGTACAGGAGGCGCCTCAAAAGCAGTAGCATTTGTGTTTGATGATTTGGGGATCCAATATAGATTTGTTTCCAGAAGTCCAAAAGACAATAATTTATCATATTCAGATCTGAACAGGGAAATTATCGAAAACCACACAGTTATAGTGAACTGTACACCCTTGGGTACCTATCCAAAGATTGAAGAGAAACCTGAAATACCATATGATTTTATAAACGAAAATCATTTACTTTTTGACTTAATTTACAATCCAGAAAAAACCGCTTTTCTAAAGGCAGGAGAACAGCGTGGAGCTGCAATCTGTAATGGGTATAATATGTTGCGATTACAAGCGGAAAAGGCATGGGAAATTTGGAACTCTTGAGGTAAATAATGCTTAAGAGCTTATTATCTATCAATAATGATTCTCACTCTCCCAGATCTAACTCTACAGAAAATGTTTCATTCAAGATTTAATTCCTGTATTTATGGAATTTATATGCGCGTACAGCATAATAGACCAACAGTTCCTATATAAAGGTAATGACAGTAGCACTTCCCAAAAATAAATTTCATTAACTTTGTATTTTGAACGATGGTTAGTACCATACAATGGAAACACTAACAAAACAAAACATTTAAAATGTTGGAAGAGCAAGACAATAAACTACATGAAAATGTAGCGGGGGATGAAAATTCAGGAACTATTGAAGCACAATCAGATTCAAAGAAAAACACTGAAATAATTTCCGATAACAAAGAAGGGATTAAACCTGAAAATGTTACGAATGTAAAAGGCGAAATCCAGGAAGAATCTCTTAGTACCAATCCTGAAGAAAAACAAGGGAATGGTGCATTGAATGATATTGATGAGAACAAAGTTGAGGAAGTGAAAGAGAAGGATGTATTACAGAAACCTATCGAAGTTAAGTCCGAGAAAGTGATAGAAGATGTAGCAATTAAGGAAACCAAGGCCAAAGAGAAGCCAGAGGATAATGTACTGGAGGAAATTGAAAACACCAATGCTGAAGATGCCGAAGATACAGACAATCATCATAGACATCATATTCCTATTTTAGATTACCACTCCATGCCCATAGAAAATTTAGTGGGTGAACTACAGAAATTGGTTCGGAATGAAAAAGTACAAGCCATTAAAAAACATGTGGATGGCATCAAATACGAATTCGATTTAAAGTTTCAAGAATTTTTGGATCACAAAAAAGAAGAATTCATCGCAAATGGCGGCAATGAGATAGATTTTAGATACAATTCCGTTACCAAAAGACAATTCAATGAAGTGTATTCGGAATATCGAGAAAAGCGTAACCAATATTATAAGAACCTTGAACAGGACTTAAAGACCAATTTATCCAAACGTCTGGAAATCATAGAAGCGCTTAAAGGGCTTGTGAATGTTGAAGAAGATATAAACACCACATACAAAAATTTTAAAAACATCCAGGAACAATGGCGAACAACCGGCCCTATTCCACGCACCAATTATAACGATGTTTGGCGAACCTATCACCACCATATTGAGATTTTTTATGACTTTTTACATCTGAATAGGGAGTTAAGGGACTTGGATTTTAAAC
>CAXMOE010000106.1:0-280 GCA_964194835.1 uncultured Flavobacteriaceae bacterium
CTTTTATCTTTTTTGCTGGCATGCCCGCAAAAATGCTACCGGAGGGAACGTGGGTTCCTGTTGAGACCACTGCCCCTGCTGCTATTATGCAGTTACTTTCAATTACACAATGGTCCATTACAATGCTGCCCATACCAATAAGTACGTTATCCTTTATGGTACATCCGTGTACAATGGCATTATGTCCGATGGAGACGTTGTTGCCAATGGTAGTGGACGACTTTTTATAGGTGCCATGTACCACAGCACCGTCCTGAACATTGACTTTGTTTCCCATTTT
>CAXMOE010000106.1:318-9473 GCA_964194835.1 uncultured Flavobacteriaceae bacterium
CAAATACTACATTGGTCACCCATGACCACATCACCAACAATGGTGGCATTTTCCGCAATAAAGCAGTCTTCTCCTATTTGTGGCGATTTCCCGTTAATGGTTTTATTGATCATCTTTGTTTTAAATTATATTATTAATCAAAATAGGATAAAAAATCCTTCTTCTTTGAAGCCGAAACCAACAGTTCTTTCCCGTTGGATACCACAACACTCCCGCCTTTTCCTTTTTTATATTTAATTACCTCGTTCACATTCACCAAATACGATTTATGGATACGGGCAAAGGGGAATGAAGAAAGGGCTTCCTCAAAATACTTTAAGGTCTTACTGACCACTATTCTTTGATTTACAAGATAAATTTCCGTGTAATTGTCGTCTGCCTTGCAATATAGTATATCTGAGACATTCAATACTCGAAAGCCATCTTGTTGTGGAAGGGTTATTTTACCACTAACCTTATCTATATCAGGTTTTAAAATACGATCTTCCAATGCATTTTCTTTTTCCCTGATTTCTGCTACATATTCTACCGCCTTTACCAATTCATCTATATTAATCGGCTTCATCAAATAATAGGCCGCATGATGGTTCAGCGCATCCATGGCATATTGGTTATAAGCAGTAACAAAAACGGTTTCAAAGCTTCGATCGGGCACTTGGTCCAAAAAATCAAAGGCATTTCCAAAGGGCATTTCTACATCCAAAAATACCAGATCAATTACATTCTCACTAATAAGTTTCAACCCATCATTTATAGTGGCCGCCTCTCCCATCAAATTAACGTTGGCACAATATTTTGCCAAATAATTTCTTAGGATTTCCCTACTATTGGCCTCGTCCTCTACAATGATTGCGTTTAATTCCATCAATCTTTTTTTAGGGTAAGCACTACTTTTGTACCTGTACCGCTCTCTTCCAAATCGGAGATATGAACATCAACCTTGTTCCTGTACATATCATTTAATATGGCAATCCGTTTTTTTATGTTTCCCATACCTTTGGACTTTTGCTTCATCTGGTGCTTCGTCTTTAGCTCGTTAGACCTTTTTCTTCCTATCCCGTTATCCACAATGGTTATTATAACCGTCTCCATGTCTTTCTGTTCCAAATCAATTTTTAAAAATCCTTTTTCCTTCTTATATCTAAGTCCATGCCAAATAGCATTTTCTATATAGGGCTGTAATAACATGGGAGGAATCTGAAAGGTATCTATATCCAATTCTTTATCAACTTTAATACCGTATTCAAACTTGTCAGGAAACCGTGAGTGTTCCAATTTCGTATAAAGTTCCAAAAGTTCCAGCTCTTTGGAAAGTGGAATAAAGTCCTCCTCAGAATTTTCCAGTACAGAGCGCATCAATGTAGAAAAATCGCTCAAATAACGATTTGCGCTACGTTCATCACTCTTGGCAATATAATTGTTCACCGAATTAAGTGCATTGAATATAAAATGGGGGTTCATTTGGGAACGAAGCGACTTTAAAGCCAATAAATTGTTTGCCAATTTTTGCTGCCTATTACTTCTATAAAAAAAGAACACTGCTATACCCATCAGGAGCATACCAAAAATCAAGGAATAAATAATCCATTTTTGTCTTTTATTGCTCTCTTGGATCAATTGCTGTCCTGTAAGTGCTAAATCGTATTTGCTCTGGGAAAGTTCCCGTTCTTGTTCCAATCCGGAAATTCGGTTCTGCTTGGAGGCTATCTCACGATTAAACCGAGCAGCACGGGAAATTTCCTGTTCTTTTCGGACATATAAGGTGTCTACCACTGCCACATACCTTTGGTAGGTTTCCAATGCTTTGGTATAATTCCCCTTGTCTTTATAAACCTCCGACAACTTTCTAGTGGCATCCTTTTGTACGACCAAATCATCATCATTGTCTGCCTCACTGATGCTCTGTTCCAAATACGTTATGGCTTCGTCTAATTTGTCTTGGGCTATATAGGCATTGGCGATTTTATAATTAATGCGCTGGGAAGTAATTGAATCTGCCTCACTGGACAGGGATTCTTCTTGGATTGCAGCTTGAGGCATTCGTTTTAACTCGTTCAAGCTTTTCTTACGTAGCGCTATTTCCTCATCATACTGATTTTTTTGATTATAAAAATCGGCCACTTTTTCCTTTTCCTGGATGGCACGTTGTGGGGCTTGTGTATTGGCCAATTCCAAGGAACTGTCAAAAAAACCTTCTGCCTCCTGCAGTCGATTATCCTTGGCATAAGCATCGGCAATCTTGGAGTTTAAATCTGCCCTTTTAGGAGTAATCAGGTTTTCTTTAGCAATCTCCAAGCCTTTGTTATATTGATCAACCGCCTTATCTAGCTGTCCAAGCCCTTTATAGGCATCTCCCAAACCTTCATAAATTTGTGTTTGTTGATATGGTGCTTCAATTGTTTCCGTGTCCAGTGCCAAGAAAGTGGTTTCCGCATTCTTAAACTCTTTATTCAATAAATAGGTGTTTCCAAGTAATATCGAAGTTCTTGTAGATTTTTGGGCTTGCAAGGCATCATTATAGTTTGCAATGGCCAAATCGTATTGTCCATGGTAGTGATACACTTCCCCGAGTATGGAAAGTGATTCTGCCAGCTCACTTTTATTACCTCTATTTTCCAATTGCACAATAGATTGGGTTATAAAATCGATACTTTTCCCAATATCTGTTTTTTTGTAACGATTTGCAGAATCCAAAAAGGCCTTGTGCTGCGATATTCTATTTTTAGAAACTTTGCTTCGAGAATCCAATAATGATTCCTCAACATATTCCTCAACCAATATAATTATATCTTCTTTGCGCTTTATGGTATGGCGCACCGTCTCAAATGATGTGTGGTCAATGATAAGCACTTCTCCAATGGTCGTCCGAATTTTAAACTCGCCCAATACATTGGTAACCGTATAACTTCCATTACTTGCAGTGACTTCAACTCCCGAAATAGGGGTATTAGTATTCCTTCCTTGGACAGTGCCCGAAACCTCAAGGCTCAACTTGGATTGGGGAACCTGGGAATTGGCCATAAAAAAGGTTGACAAAAACAGTAGAATTATGTATTTAATTTTCGGCATATGTCCATTTGAATAGGATAAACTTAGTTGTTTTAAACGGTATTAAAAAATGGTCAAAAACGAAAAATATCCTAAAAAAACATGCTTTTTTACACTTTACGCAACCGTAGGTCTTGTTCCCTCATTTAAAACCCCCACTCCCTCATTCCTTGTTTTTTTAGAAAAAGTTTGGAAATACATTTAACCCATAATTCTTAACAATTAAAAAAATAAGCAAGATGAAAAATGTAAAATCAATTTTAGCTATAGGGTTAATGACCCTTTGCATCGGAACCACCTTAGGCTGTGATATGAACACAAAAAAATCCCTTACTATACCTATTGTAGCCCAGACCGACTTTACCATTGAAAAACCGTCCAAAAACGTAGTGAAAATTGCCCTATTGATGGATACCAGCAATAGCATGGATGGCTTGATCAATCAGGCAAAAGCTCAATTATGGGATATTGTAAACAATTTTACCTATGCCAAGTGCGGATATGGAGAACGACCCAGATTGCAGATTGCCTTATATCAATATGGCAATGACAACCTATCGGCAAATGAGGGTTATATTCAACAGGTAATTGGTTTTAGTAGTGATTTGGATGAAATTTCAGAAAAACTGTTCTCCCTTACCACTAATGGAGGAGAAGAATTCTGCGGAGAGGTCATTCAGACCTCCTTGAGACAATTGGACTGGGGAAAAAACCCAAATAATCTACGAATGATCTTTATTGCGGGCAATGAACCTTTTACCCAAGGGAAACTTAACTATAGAGATGCTGTAACAAATGCCAAAGAGAAAGACATTATAGTGAATACCATTTTTTGCGGCAATTATGAGCAAGGAGTATCTACCGGTTGGAGAAAAGGCGCCCAAATGACCGGAGGTGAGTACATGGCCATTGATCACAACCGGCAAGTGGTACAAATCGTTACTCCGTACGACAAACTTATTATACAGTTGAATTCAAGACTTAATAAGACTTTTATTTCCTATGGATCCATGGGAGTATCAAAAATGGAACTTCAGTCAGTTCAGGACAGCAATGCCATGGAGATGGAAGAAGCCGTGGCGGTAAAAAGGGCGGTAAGCAAAAGTTCAAGAATGTATAGTAATTCCTCATGGGATTTGGTAGATGCCTCCAAGGACAAGAACTTTGATATAGCCAAGATAAATAAAGCCCAATTACCCTCTACATTGCAGAACAAATCCAAAAATGAAATCGAACAATATATCGCCCAAAAGAAGTCGGAGCGCAGTCGGGTACAAAAAGAAATCCAAGAATTGAATACGAAACGCGAAGCCTACATTACACAACATCAAAAAGAGGGTGCAACAGGCGAATTGGAGAATGCCATGCTAAACGCAATTAAAAAACAAGCTGAAAAGAAAAACTATAGGTGGGAGTAGGAAAAAATAATCCCGGTATGAAAGGTTGTTCAAATGCTGTAAATGGACTTATCAATCTTCTTGGTAGGTCCATTTATTTATGTAACAAAATTGAAGATTGAAAGCTCTAAATCAAGTACCCTAATCTGGGGTTAATTAATAATTGACTGCTGGACAGTTGCAATCATACCGCTTCTCTTCTTGTCCAAAATCGTACCCGAGAGTAATTTGATGAAAACCACCATTATCCAATCGAATATCACCATGCTGATAGGAATAATTATACGAAAACATAAAGTTATTATAATTGAATCCTACAATTGGGGTAAATAATTGCAAGCGTTGTTCGCCAAAACCACCGTTGGTCTGGAACTGAGCCCCATCAAAACTTCTTCGATAAGATAGGCCGACCCAAACTTTTCCAAAGCTGACGTTGCGATATACCTTAGCATTTATGTCCACTGTTTTTTCATTCGTAAATTCGGTCATCTGCAATAACATGGAAGGTTCTACTTGCCAATCCCCTCTCCCGAACACATATCCAACTGAAAATAAATATCTTCTCAGATTATCAAATTCAATAGCTGTATATAGATCCCTACCACTGCCCAAAGCATTTAAAACAGCAAAATGGCCGTAAAATTCCATAAGGTTGTACGACATCCCAAAATCTACATTAAAATAACTTACCGTGTTTTTGACTCCGGTAATAATAGGATCTGGAATAACCGACCTAAATTCGGTTTCATCCAGGCTACTTAATATAAATCCTGTACTTAAGCCAAAAGAGAGTTGGTTTAAATTCCGTGCGTCCCCTCCGAATCTCAAGTGATGGGCATAGGTCAGTTTTAAACCAGTCTGTGAATGATATCCATTGGCATCGTTAAAAATTATAGCTCCGACCCCACTGCTCTCACCTACCCGAAAATGACCATTAAATGTCTGAAGACTAGGTGCCTCATCTACGTTGAACCATTGTTTTCTTGCTGTTAACCTTATTTTCCCTCCTTGACCTATTCCTGCCATGGATGGATATACCAAATAGTAGTTATCGGCCAAGTAATCAAAGTACACTGGGATTCCTTCTTGTGCATATGATTGAAAGCCAAATGTCAAGAATGAAAGTAAAATCAACAACCGATGTTTCATCTAAGATATGGGGATAAAAAGTTCTATATCGCTCAAATATAAATGATAACGGATGAAATTCAAGAATATTATATGTTTTGCAACTTCGTTTTATTTGTACTTTTGTAAAAAATTAGCAGTAATGAAAGAGTACACGATTACAGTTGTAGAAACCAACGACCCTACCATATTAAAGTTTGATACCAACCATTTTATCACCAAGAACACCAGTTACGAGTTCAAAAATATAGATGAGGCCAAAAATTCGCCGTTGGCACAACAATTATTTTACCTGCCATTTATCAAAACCATCTATATATCGAGCAACTTTATTGCGCTAGAACGCTTTGATATTGTGGAATGGAATGATGTAAAAGACGAAGTGGCGCAGCAATTGGTGGAATACCTAAATGCCGGGGAACCCGTTGTAATTAAAGAGGAAAACACAAAAAAGGCAGCTGTGACGGTTTATGCAGAAGTTACACCCAATCCTTCTGTAATGAAATTTGTGGTGAATAAGAGAATTGTACCCACAATTTTAGAATTCAAAAACATTGATGAAGCCAAGGATTCAGATTTGGCAAAACTACTTTTTCAACTATCTTTTGTAAAAGAGGTGTTTTTTGACGAAAACTACGTATCGGTATCGAAATACGAAGTAGCGGAATGGGATGCCATCACTTTTGAATTAAGGGAGCTGATACGAAACTTCATCGCAGACGGGAAAGAAGTGGTTTCAGCAAACTTTCTGGCGAATAAAACTACCGAAACACCTATAAAACAATCGGAAGACAAGGATTTGGACGACACCACCAAACAGATTATAGATATTTTGGAAGAATATGTGAAACCTGCAGTAGCAAGTGATGGGGGAAATATATTGTTCAAATCATATGATAAGGAGAGCAAAACCGTAAATGTTATCCTACAGGGTGCATGTAGTGGCTGCCCGTCATCGACCTTTACCTTAAAAAATGGCATTGAGAACATGCTAAAGAATATGATGGGTGACAAAGTGAATGAGGTGGTTGCCCTAAACGGCTGATTTATTGGATTTATCAGGATCAAAGTACAATGGTGGATTATGGTGATGTAAGGGAAATTCGAGTAAGTGTGAAGATTACTTTCTGAAATAAAGTAGTCATCACAGCGAATAATCCCATTCAGCGCCTTTTTTGGGCGCTTTTTTTGTGCTTTATAACCCACTATACAATTCTTTAATATGCAGAAAGACACTGTTTTTATACTGCTAATTTTAAGTGCTTTGAGCAGTTATAGCCAAATTTCCAAAACTATGACCCACGAACATACCAATGCCCTAATCAATGAGTCAAGCCCGTATCTACTCCAACATGCCCATAATCCAGTAGATTGGGAGGCATGGAGCCCCGAAGTATTGGACAGGGCAAAAAAAGAAAATAAATTATTGCTCATCAGTATCGGATATGCGGCCTGCCATTGGTGCCATGTTATGGAAAAGGAGTGTTTTGAGGACGAATCTGTTGCAGAGGTCATGAATAAACACTTTATCAATATTAAAATTGACCGTGAAGAACGTCCTGACATAGACCATATATATATGGATGCACTTCAGTTGATGACCGGTAGTGGCGGCTGGCCATTGAATATAGTTGCCCTACCTGATGGGCGTCCATTTTGGGGTGGCACATACGTTAAAAAGGAAAGCTGGGTACGTGTCTTGGAACAACTTGCCAAAATGCATAAGACCCAACCTGAAAAAGTCATTGAATATGCCCAAAATTTAGTGGAAGGTATAAAATCTATAAACCTAATCGAGGCCAAATCCGATTTACCAGCTATTAGCATGGAACAATTGGACGGTATAATAAAAAATTGGTCGCACTATTTCGATACTTTTTTAGGGGGGTATAAGCGTGCTCCAAAATTTATGATGCCAGGCAATCTCGATTTTTTATTGCATTATGCCACGGCTCAAAAAGATGGGGATATTCTGGAATATGTTAACGTTACCCTGACGCGAATGGCCTATGGCGGAATATTTGATCATATTGGTGGTGGCTTCTCTAGATATTCGGTCGACACCAAATGGCATGTTCCACATTTTGAAAAAATGCTATACGACAACGGGCAACTTGTAAGCCTTTATTCCAAGGCATATGCAGCAACCAAAAACAATCTTTATAAAAAGGTCGTTGAGGAAACAATTGCTTTTGTGACTAAGGAGCTGATGAATGAAAACCACGCATTCTTTTCATCCTTGGATGCGGATAGTCTCAATGATATTGGTGAGTTGGAAGAAGGTGCCTTTTATGTTTGGAAAGAAGAGATGCTAGAAAATGTATTGGGTGATCACTATCCGATATTTAAAGATTATTACAACATTAATAATTATGGACATTGGGAGCATGGAAATTACGTTTTAATTCGTGATTCCACGGATGGAGAGATAGCAAAAAAACACTCCATAAGTATTTCTGAATTGAATACTATTATTCATAAATGTCTACAACTTCTGGACGAAGAACGAAATAAAAGAAACAGACCAAGGTTAGACGACAAAATATTGACCTCATGGAATGGATTAATGTTGAAGGGCCTAGTCGATGCATATAGATATCTTGGAAAAGAAGAGTACCTGACCCTTGCAAGGCACAATGCTACTTTTATTGTTAACGAACTTTTACAAAAGGATGGCAGCATGTTCCATAACCATAAAAATGGGAAAAGCACCATTAACGGTTATTTGGAAGATTATGCCGCTGTTATCGATGCATTTTTGGGGCTCTATGAAATTACATTTGACGAAAAATGGCTGAATTATTCGAAAGAATTGCTGGACCATTGTCTTGAGAACTTTTTTGATCCCAACAGTAAACTATTCTTTTTCACTTCCAAAAAGAATGATTTTGTCATCAGAAGAACAATCGAAACAGCTGATAATGTAGTTCCTGCTTCCAATTCGATAATGGCCAAAAACCTATATAAGTTATCCAAGTTCTTCCCTGATGAAAAATATGAGGCCATAGCCCTGCAAATGCTTACAACCATTCAGGGGAATTTTGACAAAAATGCACAAGGCCATGCAAATTGGTTGCATATGGTACTCTACCAAAACTTTGAATTTTACGAAGTAGCCATAGTAGGCCAAGATTATAAAAAGAAGGCAAAAGAAATACAAAGTCATTATATTCCAAATTCCGTTCTCGCGGGCACAAAGGAACAAGGTAAAATTACATTGTTACGAAATAGATACGACAAAGACAATACCCTTATTTATGTTTGCTTACAAGGAACTTGTAAGTTACCATTGACAGAATCAAAAAAAGTGCTGGAACAGATCCAGTTTAAGAAAAAAAATTAAACAGATTTTCTTTGCTTTTTTCTTGACAAACACGGACAATTTCTTTTGTTTTGCAACTTAAAATTTAAAATGCATGGAAAAGTTTACGGATTATCAACAACATTTGGATAACGCCATTGATTGGGCTTGGAATTTTCTTCCAAACCTTATCATTGCAGTCGTTGTTCTTATTATTGGTTTATGGATCATTAAATTCATTAACCGAATGGTCCGTAAGTTTTTTCTCAGAAAAGATTATG
>CAXMOE010000107.1:0-1273 GCA_964194835.1 uncultured Flavobacteriaceae bacterium
AAATTTGGTATTCTCCCTTCAAAATATGCCCAACTGCATATTATTTGATCCCCAATTCCCCCATTAATTGCTAAATGAATCAAAATTGTAGTTTTTTGGTTTAAATGTAGCAGTGTTTGACTTTTTATATATATAATTTTAGAACACAAAACTAAAAATAAACAGTATGGAAACTTTAACCACCGTGGATGCTTCAAAAATTGAAGCATTTAAAAATCAATTACGAGGGCAATTAACAATGCCCCAAGACTCGAATTACGATGAAGACCGAAAAGTTTTTAATGGAATGATCAACAAACATCCCGGAATGATTGCCAAATGCGTAGATGTCGCCGATGTAATCCATGCCGTAAACTTCGGTCGGGAAAATAAGTTGTTAGTTGCCGTTAGGGGAGGTGGCCACAATGGTGGTGGCTTGGGTATATGTGACGGTGGTTTGGTTATAGATTTGTCTGGTATCAAATTTATTCGAGTAGATACTTCAAATAATACCGTTAGGGTAGGAGGAGGAAATCTATGGGGTGAAGTTGATCATGCCACACATCCTTTTGGTCTAGCAATTCCAGCAGGTATCATTTCAACAACCGGTGTAGGAGGTTTGACACTTGGTGGAGGTGTGGGCCATTTATCACGAAAATATGGGCTCACAATCGATAATTTATTGGAAGCGGATATGGTTTTGGCAGATGGGAGTTTTGTCACGGTAAATGCCAATCAAAATGCAGATTTGTTTTGGGCTATTCGAGGGGGTGGCGGAAACTTTGGTGTTATTACCTCATTTAAATTCCAGGCACACCCTGTTAAAACAGTTTTTGGAGGACCAACCTTATGGCCCATTGAACAAACAGAAGAAATAATGGCATGGTACCACAAGTTTATTCAGGATGCTCCGGAGGAACTAAATGGTTTTATTGCAACAATGATAATTCCAGGACCACCATTCCCAGAACATCTTCATCTTAAACAGTTTTGTGGTATTGTCTGGTGTTATGTAGGTGATTTGGATAAGGCTGATGAACTATTCAAGCCCATATTGGCTAAGAATCCCTTGTTCGCACATGTGGGCGAGATGCCCTATCCGGCCGTTCAAACCCTCTTTGACGGATTATTTCCGCCCGGGTTTCAGTGGTATTGGAGAGCAGACTTTTTTAATGAATTGGGACCAGAAGTAAGTGCCCAACATTTAAAATATGGATCAAATATTCCAACACCCCTTTCCCAAATGCATTTATACCCAATTACCGGAGCTGCCAGTAGGGTAGGAAAGGAAGAA
>CAXMOE010000107.1:1283-9294 GCA_964194835.1 uncultured Flavobacteriaceae bacterium
TACGCCGGGGTAATTGTTGGGGTAGATCCAGATCCAGAGAACGCGGATAAAATTACCAATTGGTGCAAAGATTATTGGGAAGCCTTACATCCTTTTTCAGCAGGGGGTGCCTACTCCAATTTTATGATGGATGAAGGGCAAGACCGTGTAAAGGCAAGTTACAAACACAATTACGATCGCTTGCGAAAAATTAAAATGGCGTATGATCCAAATAATTTTTTTAGCGTAAATCAAAATATTAAACCTTAATACAACTTGATATGAAATCATTCTTTAAAAATTTAAAAGCAGTATTGGTTTACTCAATCTTCTTTATAACATTTTCATCCCTAGCTCAAGAGGACTTAGCAATTGATAAGGAAATGTCGGTTATAAAAACAATTGATGATGATGAATTACAATGGGGACCATGTCCCCCCTTTATGCCAAACGGATGTTCCTTAGCTGTTCTGCATGGTGATCCCGCTAAGGAAAATTTAGATGTTTTCTTTAAGGTACCCGCCAATTATGACATCCCAAACCATTGGCACCACTCAGCAGAGCGCATGGTACTTATATCGGGAGAATTACAGGTCACCTATGAAGGGGAAGAAACAAAGACAATGAAAGCTGGGACCTATGCCTATGGTCCGTCAAACAAGCCCCATATAGCGAAATGTGGAGATGCCGGTCCCTGTGTTCTGTTCATTGCATTTGAAGAAGCATTGGACGCATTTTCAGTTGGAGAAGAATAGTAATGAAATTTTTCGTCAAGAATTATTCATTGCTTTGTATTCAACATGTTTCCAACTTATTGGAAACCGAATTAAAATGCAACAGTTCCAGTTTTCTACTCTGGACAAAAATATAGTTTTGTATGTGGACAAGGTAAGTCGTAGTGTGCAATGTTAAAGTTTGCTACGGTTTATTTTGTTTACTATCACTCAAAAAGATGCAAAAACCAACATAAGTCATATTTATGCCCATTTTTTGTCAATAGTTTTATAAATTGTAAGAACATAAATCTTCGAGGTATGAAAGTATATGACGATAAACACATCAAAAATGTAGTCTTTGTAGGAGCCCATGGCAGTGGAAAAACCACCTTGGCAGAAACCATGTTGTTTGAGGCCGGACTGATAAACAGACGTGGAACGGTTGAGACCAACAATACAGTTTCCGATTATCATGAAATTGAACATCAAAGAGGTACTTCAGTTTTTGCAACTCCGTTGCATACCGAATGGCGTAACTATAAAATTAATATTATCGACACTCCAGGGTTGGATGATTTTATTGGAGAGATAATTTCTTCTATTCGGGTGGCTGATACCATTGTTACTGTACTAAATGCGCAACATGGTGTTGAAGTGGGTACTGAAATTATCTGGAATTATGTAGATAGGTATCGTAAACCAACACTATTTGTCGTCAACCAAATAGATCATCCCAATTCCAATTTTGAAGATAGCTTTAAAAGTCTTAATGCGTTGGTCGGCAATAACGCAGTAAAAATACAATATCCCATGATGTTAGATGGGGCACAATGTATTGTTGACGTTCTGAAAATGAAACTCTATAAATTCCCTTCAAAAGGAGGTAAGCCCCAAAAAATGGCAATTCCGGAAGATCAAAAGGAATTAGTGGATAAATTACATAATGAATTGGTGGAAAAAGCAGCTGAAAATGATGAAGAATTGTTGGAATTATTTTTTGAAAAAGGAACACTGAATGAAGATGAAATGCGTAAGGGCATTAAAGCAGGAATGCTTAACCATGAGTTGTTTCCCGTATTCTGTATATCAGCATTGAATGATATGGGTTCTGGCAGGTTAATGGGATTTATCGATAACGTAGCACCGGCTGCAGCCGATTTAAAACCGGAACAATGCCTGGAAGGAAAAGATATAACCCGTAAAAAAGAAGCGCCTACAGCCTTATTTGTTTTTAAAACCATATATCAACCCAACTTAGGTAAGTTAACATTTTTTAAAGTCAAATCAGGGGAAGTAAATTTGAATGATAAGCTGGTCAATTCAAGAAATGAAAAAACGGAAATACTGAACCAACTTTTTATAATGGACGGTAAAAACAGGGAACCTGTGTCCAAACTTACGGTTGGTGATATTGGTGCTACTTTAAAATTAAAATACACTGAAACCAATGACACCCTAAACACCGCCGGTAAATCTGTAACAATAAAACCAATTCAACACCCTGATGCAAGAATTAGAAAGGCCGTTTTTGCAGTAAATAATAAGGATGAAGAAAAATTAAGTGATGCACTCAAGAAAATTCATGCGCAAGACCCTACGGTTATAATCACCTTTTCCAAAGAATCGAGACAATTGGTTCTAGCATGCCAAGGAGAACTACACTTAGCCACCATAGATTGGACACTGAAAAATATTTATGGAGTTGAGGCGAGATTTGAAAAACCCAAAATTGCTTTTAGGGAAACCATACAACGTGCCTCCACCGCAAGTTATAGACATAAGAAACAATCGGGTGGATCGGGGCAGTTTGCACAAGTACACCTAAAAATTGAACCCTGGTTCGAAGGCATGGGAGAACCAGAAGGATTTAATTTAAGGGGAAAAGAGGAAGTAGAATTACCATGGGGAGGTAAATTGGTCTTTTACAACTGTATTGTAGGAGGTGTAATAGACTTACGTTATTTGCCCTCCATTATGAAGGGAGTACTCGAAGTTATGGAATCGGGCCCACTAACCGGATCCTATATCAGGGATGTTAGGGTCATGGTCTATGATGGTAAAATGCATTCGGTGGACTCCAATGACATATCTTTTAAAATTGCCGGGGCACATGCTTTTAAGGAAGCCTTTTTAAATGCAAATCCTAAATTATTGGAACCTACCCAAGAACTAATTGTAAAAGTGCCTGAGGAAATGGTCGGAAATGTTATGACAGATTTGCAATCCCGAAGATCGTTGATTCAGGGAATTGATAGTAACAACAACTATCAAATATTAAAATGCATAACACCAGAGGCCGAACTATTTGGGTATTCCACCAATTTAAGGTCCTTAACACAGGGAAGAGCCACATTTAATTCTGTATTTTCATCCTACCGACCTGTACCGACCAATGTACAGAAAAGACTGGTAGAAATGGATTAGTACGAAACGTGGCTAGCATATAATTTTTTCCTCATTCAATGGTCTATTGACCTATGTTCTGCAGACATCAAACTACTTGCAGTATTATGGGTACCCCATCATTAAGGGTTAATTCCTTTGATTTTATCTGTCCTTTTCGTAAATTATAGTATTCCTAGACCAACGAAAATAGACCATATCCCTTATATGGGAACTCAAGTTATTTGAACTCCTATATAGCGTTTCAACCAAAAATTATACACTAGAAACATGCATAAGATTGCAATAATAGTGGGTTTTCTTCTTGTTTTTGGAAATTGTTTTGGTCAGACCAACTACCAAGCCCAAAGAAAGGTTATGGTTGATCTCCAAATAAAGGCTAGGGGCATTACAGACCAGTCCACTCTTAACGCCATGTTGAAAACTCCCAGGCACGAATTTGTACCAGAAGAAAGAAAAATCCAAGCATATAATGATGGCCCACTGGCCATTGGTTATGGACAAACTATTTCCCAACCTTATATCGTTGCCTTCATGACCAAAGAACTAAGGTTAAAACCAGGGGATAGGGTATTGGAAATTGGAACAGGTTCAGGATACCAGGCAGCTGTTTTGGCAGAAATAGTAGATTCGGTATATACCATAGAAATTATAAGGGAGTTGGGAATTGCCGCCCAAAACCGATTGAAAAGACTTAGGTACAATACTATTAACGTTAAACTGGCCGATGGGTACTTTGGTTGGGAAGAAAAAGGCCCTTTCGACGCAATCATAGTCACTGCTGCTGCTGAGTATATTCCACCACCATTATTGGAACAATTAAAAGATGGCGGAAGAATGCTTATTCCAGTGGGTCAGCCCTTTTTGGTTCAGCGATTAATACGGGTTCAAAAAAAGAATGGCAAAATCAAGACCAATAGTCTAATGGGGGTACGCTTTGTACCCTTTACAAGGACCAAAAGTCCTGGAATTGATTAATAACCATCGGGAATATGAAAAAGACCCATAAAACCGACTTTTACCATCTTCGATTATTATGCGCCATAGCTTTGCTTTCCTTATCATTGGTCTGTTATCAATTGCTTCTAATGCATTTTTTAACAATTGTGCAATGGCACCACTTTGCCTATATGGTGATATCCGTTGCATTATTGGGATTTGGTGCAAGCGGAACTCTTATTGCTCTATTTAGAAAATACCTGCTTCAACAAACACAAATACTATTGCCTTTCTTAATGATATGTACAGGCCTCTTAATGCCCTTGGCTCTACGATTATCGCGTTCTGATTGGATTAGGTTCGATTCGTACCTACTCTTTGTGGAATCCTCCCAATTTGTGCAATTGTTACTTACCTATTTCTTGTTTTTTCTACCATTTTTTACGGGTGCCTTGGCCATTGGAATCACCTTTGTAAAGAAAGTATCGGACATAGGTGTTTTTTACTTTTCCGATTTATTGGGAGCAGGTCTTGGAGGAATCTTAGCTATTATATTTTTATGGATACTTCCAATCGATCAAATACTTATAGTTCTCGCAATTTTTTCAATTCTATCTGGACTGCTACTGATACCATTAAAAAGGAGGGGCTATCTTTTGACATTTGCTTTTTTCTCGTTGTTGATTACGGGATATCAAATAGGAAAACCATTGCGTTTTTTTGATTCCCAATTTAAGGGTTTAAGCTATGCCATGAATATTCCTGAAGCAATTATTAACACTGAAAGAAGCAGTCCTTACGGCTTAACCCAAATAGTAACCGCGCCTTCCATGCGTTATGCCCCAGGTCTCAGCTTAAATTATACTGGAGATGTGCCTATATCATATACTATATTCAATAATGGTGATTGGTATGGTTCCATTCTACCATGGAGTCGGAAAGACAGTATTCATTTGTTGGATTATACCACTATGTCGATTGGATATTCTCTTGGCATAAGGGACAAAGTTCTTTTACTTCGACCCAATTCAGGTTTGGATCCCGGCCATGCTCTCTCAAAAGGAAGCAAGAGTATCACTATAATTGAGCCCAATAAAATAGTGGTTTCCTTGCTTAACAATGAATATGCAGCCATTACTGACTCAATATTCTACAATTCAGCACTTAGGGTACACAGTATGGAACCAAGGACATTTCTAGCAAGGAACAAAGACTCGTTTAACCTTATCCAACTTCCATTGTTGGGAGCGTTTGGGGGTACTGTTGGCTTACAGGCCTTGAAAGAAGAAAATTTACTCACGATTGAGGCTTTTCAACAAATGTGGCATAAACTTAGCCCAGACGGAGTAATCCAAATATCGGCATGGTTAGATTTTCCATATAGAATTTCTCTTAAATGTGCTGCCACGCTTATTGAATCTTTGGAGTCCCAAGGAATTAAAAATCCTTTGTCACATATAGCTGCAGTTCGAAGTTGGGGAACCATTTCCTTTATTATTAAAAAGACTCCGCTTAACGCCGAAAATTTAAAGGACATACGGGCGTTTTGCGAAACGTTTTACTTTGATCCCACTATCTTACCCGGAATAACCAAAGAAGAGCTTACGAGGTACAACGGCATTGAGGATGAAGAGTTCTTCGATAATCTTAATGCAATATTTACTTATAAACGTAACAGCCTTTACGACACCTATCCGTACAATATTAGGCCCACAACCGACAACAAACCCTATTTCTCACAGTTCCTGAAATTGGAAAACGCTGCTCAGCTTAGGGGACAATTGGGACAACAATCGGCCTCATTTCTAGAATTGGGATATTTAGTGGTTCTTGTAACATTTGTTCAAGTGGCGATTTTAGCAATACTCTTTATAATTGCTCCCTTGTTTAAGCTGGGGTGGAAGGGAAACAAAAAATTGTGGGTACTTCTTTATTTTGGAGGTTTGGGATTCGGGTATATGTTTTTGGAAATTGTTTTGATAAAACATTTTGTACTCTATTTGGGGAATCCAATTTATTCCGTTGCCACAGTTATTTCGGTAATGCTCATCAGTTCTGGATTGGGCAGTTTTTATTCTTCAAGATTGAGAGCTCAACGTAAAACTTTGACCCACATTACCCTGATAATTATTTTTTTCGTACTACTCTATACACTCCTATTGGGCCCGCTATTGGAAAATACAATATACTTTCAGTTGTGGGGACGGGTTTCAATTGCAGTACTTTTGATTGCATTGCCTTCCTTTTTTATGGGAATGCCTTTCCCAACTGGTTTGCGTGTAGTTGCCGGTATAAATCAAACCCATGTGGCATGGGCTTGGGGAGTAAACGGATGTATATCCGTAATTGCAGTTGCCTTGGCAACCATACTTGCTGTAGAAACTGGCTTTATCACGGTCCTGCTTTTGGTAGCGGCCAGCTATACCATGGCTTCTGCTTCTAATATATTATTGAAAAACTAAGTGATAAGCTATTCCACTATTAAAAAATCTTAAAGTGAATCACCAAACAGCAGCTTTAAGAATGATGTAATATATTTGTGTTCATTAATCGAAATCTAGAATTATGAAAAAGCTGTTCAAGCTACTATTTTTTATCATCTCCCTAACCTTAATATCTTGTGTTGGCCCGAAAAAGCAGATTGTTTCAAAAGAAATTACGGATGTCCGTTTTCAATTGAACCTGTTGGATAGGGAAGACGATACTTATAAAGTTAGGGTCACCCCTCCATCGCTTACCGAAAAAAATAACATATTTCAATTTGCAAGTACAGCCCCGGGCACCTATCAGGTTATGGACATAGGAAGATATGTAAGATCGTTTAAAGCCTACGACAGCAAGGGAGAGGAGTTGGCTACCGAACAAATTTCCACCAACCAATTTAAGTTGTCCTCCCCTCAACGTATTGCAAGAATTGAATATCAAATCGCTGAAACCTGGGATACAGCAGTGGAAAGAGACAATATTTATCGTATGTGCGGTACATCTATTGAAGAAGATCATACCTTAATAAACGGTCAGGCTGTTTTTGGATATTTTAAGGGGAAACAATCAAATCCCATAAGGATTAAGGTCGATTATCCAGATTCGTGGAACATTGGCACAGCCTTACCCATGACGGCCGATGGCTATTTACTGGCGGATAATTATGACCATGTCGTAGATTCTCCAATACTGTTGGGAAGCTTAACCAAAGCTAGTATGGATGTTGAGGGCACTATTGTGGATATATATACCTATTCCAAAACCGGATTGGTGAAATCCAATCAAATTTTAGAATCCATGAAAAACATGCTGCTTTCGGCGAGCGCATTTGTAAATGGTCTGCCTGTGAAACGATATACCTTTTTGTTTCATTTTGAAGATATTACCAATGGAGCCTGGGAGCATTCGTACAGTTCGGAATATGTCTATAAAGAAGAACAATGGGGAGATCTTGAGAACACTATCCTTGAAGTTGCTGCGCATGAATTTTTCCATGTGGTCACTCCTCTCAATATTCACTCGGAAGAAATTCACGATTTCGATTACATTGATCCAAAGATGTCACAGCATTTATGGTTGTATGAAGGCACTACAGAATGGGCCGCACATATGATGTTGTTCCGCTCGGGGCAGAAGTCATTGGAAGATTACTTTGATACGTTGAACAGAAAGATAAAATTTAACAGCCGATATTATGACCCCACCGTTAGCTTGCTCGATTTGGCTTTAAATTCCTATACACCAGAAGGACAAAAGCAATACGGGAATATCTATATGAAAGGGGCTTTGGTTGCGGGACTCTTGGATATACGGTTATTGGAATTAAGCAACGGATCAAAAGGTTTGGTTGATGTGGTCAACGCTCTTGCCAAAGAATACGGACCTAACAAACCATTTGAAGATGCTACTTTCTTTGATGAATTTGTCGGATCGACCTATCCAGAAATCAAAGAGTTTATGGACAACTTTGTATTAACATCACAGACACT
>CAXMOE010000108.1:0-9278 GCA_964194835.1 uncultured Flavobacteriaceae bacterium
AAACAATAAAAATATACTGTTCCATGATCTGGACTCTATTTCTGTAGACTTGGATGTTACCAAAGAAAGAAGGTTTGCCGCTATTGGCAAGGTAGACGAAATTATTTCTGAAGAGCTTTATGCGTTTGATAAATGGCATCAGCGAGCGCCATTAAGAGCATTTTTGGCCGAAAATACAATAACGATTAACCAAAAGGTTCAATGTTATTTTGAAGCCAAAGGGGAAGAGAATTATATCCACGGACTTAATTACCAAGGTAAAGTAATTTAAATAATACCTCCCCACATAATTTATAAGCTAAACTCAGCTCTCTTCGACTGTTTTCCTTTTTACGAATCTTACAAGCTATTTGCTTTTTACATATCTCTTGTATTTCATTATCTTTAAAATTCTGTTGCTATGAATAAATGAAAAAGAAATACTTCTACATTCTCATGTTGGTCATGGTTTTTCCACCCTTAGTTGTGACCCTATGCAACTACACTATTGAGAAATCGACCGAAGGAAAAACTTTTTCAAACATAAAGGAGATACCCAAGCGAAAAGTAGGCTTGGTATTGGGCACTTCCAAATGGCAGACCAATGGCCAACCAAATCCATTTTATACTTTTCGCATAACGGCCACAATTCGCCTCTTTAAGGCCAATAAAATTGATTTTGTTTTAGTTAGCGGAGATAATAGCAGCCTTTATTATAACGAACCGACTACGATAAAGAAAGATCTAGTAAAAGGTGGGGTACCTGAAGCAAGTATATTTCTGGATTATGCCGGTTTTCGTACCCTGGATTCCATGGTACGGGCAAAAGCCATTTTTGGATTGGATAGTGTTACGATCATCTCCCAGAAGTTTCATAATGAACGGGCCATTTATTTAGCTGATAAAAAAGGCCTATCGGCAGTAGGTTTTAATGCCAAGGACGTTTCTGGAAATAACGGATTCAGAGTACATTTAAGAGAATATTTTGCCAGGGTGAAGGTCTTCATTGACCTGATTTTAAATACCCAGCCTAAATTTTATGGTGAAAAAATTGAGATAAAATAATCCCGAAACACTAAATGTCCACAATTAAAAAGTTAATTAGAAACCTGGGGCCCGGTCTATTGTTCGCCAGCATGGCCATTGGCACATCGCATTTGGTCTTGTCCACCAAAGCTGGGGCGGTATACGGGTGGATTATGGTTGTACCTATAATATTGGCCAATATCCTAAAATATCCATTTTTTGAGTTTGGGATACGCTATACCAATGTTACTGAAAAAAGCCTTATTGAAGGTTATTTAAACCGCGGCAAGGGTTATCTCTGGCTTTATGCGTTCATAACCTTGGTGACCACCTTTACCATTTTGGCTGCTTTGTATGTAGTAACCTCCGGCCTATTTATTAATCTGTTCCAGATATCCAATGTCTCGGTGAGTACTGTTGCTATTGGCCTGTTTATCTTCATAAGTTCCCTACTGATTATTGGCAGGTATAAATTCTTGGAAAATACACTAAAATTTGTGGTTTCCATTTTGTTTGTCGCCCTTGTTGTAACCACAGCCTTGGTTGCCTTTAATGGAAAGGTTACTCCTGCTGCCGATTTTAGGGCTCCTGCACTTTTTAATGAGGTTGGCATCCTATTCCTGATCGGATTGGTAGGTTGGATGCCCACAGCTGTGGAAGCTTCCAGTTGGGTTAGCTTATGGACCATAGAGAAGTTTAAACTCACCAACAGAAAACTCACCTTGAAAGAGGCGCTGTTGGAATTTAATACAGGTTATTTCCTGACCGCTCTCTTTGCTATTTTCTTTTTAGTAATCGGGTGGATGACCTTATACGGGACTAACACTGAAATTAGTGGTAATGCAGTGACCTTTGCTGATCAACTTGTAAATTTATTCACCATCAATATTGGGGCTTGGGCCTATATTTTTATTGCTACAGCAGCTTTTGCCACCATGTTCAGTACGTGTATGACAGCTCATGATGCTGTTGCGAGAGTAAGTATCGATATCCTTAAGTTACTCTTCCCCAATACTAAATCGTACAGTAATAAAAGGTTCTTTGCTTTTGGAGTCATTATATTATCCATTGTTAATTTTGTGGTTATAACAGCTTTTGGTGCCAACATGGGATTACTGGTAGCATTGGCCACCTTTATCTCCTTTGTGCTCGCCCCGGTCATAGGGTATATGAATCTAAAAAACGTAATGAGTGATGATCTCCCTAAGGAATACAGGCCCAAACGAGGTCTGCAAGTATTGACCTATATAGGTATTATATTCTTATCACTTTTTGCGGTATATTATTGTTGGATGGTGTTGTTTTAGCAAAAGGCAATAACAAAATCTATAATAAATTTACAAAAGAAGGGACTACAAGGCGTTGTCCATAACCTCTTTGACCACTTCCGGGTTTAGAAGTGTACTAATATCTCCCATATTGTCGGTATCCTTAGAAGCTATTTTACGGAGAATTCTTCGCATAATCTTACCACTACGTGTTTTTGGTAAGCCAGGAACAAACTGAATTTTATTCAATTTGGCAATAGGACCAATGTGCTCCGTAATCTGTTGATTGATTTCTTTACGCAAGTTGTCCCTATCCCTACTTTCGCCAGTTTCCTTTAATATTACAAAACCGTACAGGGCATTTCCTTTAACCTCATGGGGAAAACCTACAATGGCCGACTCGGCAACAGCAGGGTGCTCGTTAATGGCATCTTCAATAGGGGCAGTTCCCAAATTATGTCCAGACACAATGATTACATCATCTACCCTCCCCGTTATCCTATAATATCCAACAGCATCCCGTAAAGCACCGTCCCCTGTAAAATAATTGTTTGCATAAGCCGAAAAATAGGTGTCGCGATATCGCTCATGATTGCCCCAAATGGTACGTGCAATGGACGGCCAGGGAAATTTAATGCACAAGCGGCCCTCAACCTGATTTCCTTTAATTTCTTTACCATGTTCATCCATCAATGCAGGCTGTATTCCAATAAAGGGTAAAGTGGCATAGGTTGGGGTGGTAGGGGTAACAAAAGGTATAGGTGAGATCATGATTCCTCCGGTTTCGGTCTGCCACCAGGTATCCACAATAGGACTTTTACTTTTTCCGATATTGTTATTATACCAATGCCAGGCTTCCTCGTTTATCGGTTCTCCTACCGATCCCAATACTTTTAGGGAAGACAGATCATATTTTTCAACAAAGTCCAAATTTTCTTTCGCCAAGGCCCTGATTGCCGTGGGAGCAGTATAAAACTGATTTACCTTGTGCTTTTCCACTATTTGCCAGAAACGTCCAAAATCTGGAAAAGAGGGTACTCCTTCGAACATAACTGTGGTGGCACCATTTGCCAAGGGTCCGTACACAATATAAGAGTGACCGGTAATCCAGCCAATATCTGCTGTACACCAGTATATATCATCTTCTCGATATTGAAAGATAGTCTTGAACGTATAGGCCGTATAGACCATATATCCTCCACTGGTATGCACCATCCCTTTGGGTTTTCCCGTAGAACCGGAAGTATACAGAATAAATAACGGGTCTTCCGCATCCATTACCTCAGCAATACAATCGGCATAAGCCCCATCCAACAGTGGTTGCAACCATTTGTCCCTACCTTTTATCATATCAATTTTAGCTCCAGTACGTTTTACCATCAAGACCGTATCCACACCTGGACAATCTTCAAGAGCAGCATCTACAATACCTTTTAAATCTATTGTTTTATTTCCCCTGAAGGAGCCATCGGATGCGATCACCAATTTGCAATCACTATCATTAATCCTAGTAGACAAAGCATTAGAAGAAAATCCCGCAAAAACTACGGAATGAATTGCACCAATTCTGGCGCAGGCCAAAACCGCAACCGCCAATTCTGGGATCATAGGCAAGTAAATACATACCCTGTCCCCTTTTTTTACATTATTCTCCTTAAGCACATTGGCCATTCTATTCACCCTTTCGTACAATTGCTTATAGGTGATATGTTGTGCTTCTTCCTTAGGGTCATTGGGCTCAAATAGAATAGCGGTTTTATCACCTCGAGTTGGCAAATGCCGATCCAAACAATTTTCGGTAATATTAAGTTTAGCATTTTCAAACCATTTCACCTCAGGTTTGGCAAAATCCCAACTAAGGACATTATCCCATTTTTTTCTCCATATAAAATGTTCCTCAGCAATTTCCTCCCAAAAACTTTCAGGATCGCGAACAGATTTACGATATACTTGAAAATACTCCTCTAAATGCTTAATGTGATAATTGCTCATAATACTATGGTTTATAAACTACTAACTGCCCTATTGATAATTAATGTGAAACACCTTCTCCTGCACCACTTGGTATGCGAATGTTTTCAACCATTTCCTGTACCTCCATCGATGGTTCTGGTGTAAATTTTGAAACAACAATTGCAACAATAAAGTTAAGAAACATCGCTACAGTTCCAAAACCTTCTGCTGAGATTCCAAACCACCAATCTTCTTGGGTTCCACCACCAAACATATCAAACTTAAATTTCAACATGTAAAATAGCATGGAAAGTATCCCAACAACCATTCCTGATATAGCACCTTCCTTATTCATCTTCTTATAGAATATTCCCATAATAATTGCGGGGAAAAATGATGCCGCAGCCAAGCCAAAAGCCAATGCCACGGTAGCAGCAACAAAATCAGGTGGATTAATGCCGAAGTAACCTGCTATACAAACTGCTACTACTGCCGACAAGCGAGCTGCGATTAACTCCGCTTTATCTGAAATACCGGGTTTTATCTGTTTTTTTATAAGATCATGGGAAACGGAAGTAGATATCACCAATAACAAGCCTGCTGCGGTAGACAATGCTGCAGCCAGCCCTCCTGCTGCTACCAAGGCAATGACCCAATTAGGCAAATTTGCAATCTCAGGATTTGCTAGTACCATAATATCGGCATCAACCGTGAGCTCATTAGCCGACTTGTCAGCTACATATTGAATTATTCCATCATCATTTCTATCATCAAAAACAATCAATCCGGTTTCCTCCCATTTTGAAAACCAGGGTGGCATATCTGCATATTTTTTATTACTTACGGTCTCAATTAGATTGGTCCGGGCAAATACGGCAATGGCGGGTGCGGTAGTATATAATATAGCTATGAACAGTAAGGCATATCCTGCTGATTTTCTGGCATCCCTTACTTTGGGAACCGTAAAGAAACGGACAATTACATGGGGCAGGCCTGCTGTTCCCACCATAAGGGCAGCCGTAATAAAGAAAACATCGATCATTGGTTTTGAGCCATTCGTATATTGAGCAAAGCCCAAATCGGTAGACAACCCATCCAACTTATCCAAAAGGGAAATACTCTCTCCCACCACGTTACTACCCATACCAATTTGTGGAATTGGATTACCGGTCATTTGAATAGATATAAATATGGCCGGGACCATAAAGGCAAATATGAGTACACAATATTGTGCTACCTGGGTATAGGTAATTCCTTTCATTCCACCCAGCACAGCATAAAATAAAACAATGATCATCCCTATAATGACCCCTGTATTAATGGGAACTTCCAAAAACCTGGAAAAAACCAATCCAACCCCCCGCATTTGTCCCGCTACATAGGTAAAAGAGACTAAAAGGGCACAAACAACGGCAACTGTTCTGGCCACATTGGAATAATATCGATCACCTATGAAATCTGGTACTGTAAATTTTCCGAATTTTCTAAGATAAGGTGCCAAGAGTAATGCCAATAGGACATAACCCCCCGTCCAACCCATTAAGTATACCGACCCATCATATCCATTAAAAGAGATTAATCCGGCCATTCCCAGAAAAGAAGCGGCCGACATCCAGTCTGCTGCAGTGGCCAATCCGTTTGCCAAGGGATGAACCCCTCCTCCTGCCACGTAAAATTCTTTGGTGGAACCGGCTCTGGTCCATATTGCAATACCTATATAAAGAGCAAATGTGCAACCTACAAGGATATAGGTCCAAGTTTGTACATTCATAGTTTAACGCGTCTGTGGTAGATTATTTTTATTCATCAAAGCCATACTTTTTATCCAATTTGTTCATCAAATGAACATAGATGAATATCAGTACTACAAAAACATATATGGATCCTTGTTGGGCAAACCAAAATCCAAGTTTAAATCCGCCCAAGGAAAAATTATCCAAAGCATCCTTAAACAGTATACCACAACCAAAGGATACAAAAAACCAAATAGTAAGAAGAGTGGCCAAATAGAAAAGGTTCTTCTTCCAATACGCCTTTGAATGCGAACTTTTGTCCATAGAAGTTTAATTTTCCTAAATATAAGTAATCCTTGATACATTAAGGCTAGAAGACCTGAAATAGAAAAAATACCATCAAATATTGAGAGAATCCTAATACAATAGGTTATAGTTTAAAACAACAATCAAAGATCTTTCGTTTTGCTGATGCAACATATCCAAACAATACACCCCATTTTTGCAATTGTTCAGAATTTTATCTTCACCATATCCAACTGAGTATAGGATATTGTTAGAGGAAACTCCGTTCTTAAGCAGGTAATTCTTAATGGCATCCGAGCGTTGTTGAGACAATCTGAAATTGGTGCTTCCTCCACCTCTACTATCGGTATGTGATTCAATACGTAACTGAAGTTGGGGAAACCTGCTCACTGCATCCACAACCTTATCTAATTCAGTTGCTATTTCCTGTGTAACTTGAATTTTTCCTCTTCCAAAATAAAACTTTTTAAGTTTTATTAAGGTTTGGTCTTCTTTATCCTCAACCAAATCATCCAAAAATTTAACGCCCATATTAAAGGTATTCTTTTGGGCTTTCTCAAGTTCTTGATTACTATAGGTTACTGAAAAGATAGAATGACGGTCTTTGGTGGACTGAATGGTAATTTGATCTTGCCATGGAATCTCCACGCGGTAATCGCCTTCATCATTGGCGTAAACTTCCTTGATCGTATTGCCCTCGGCATCCAATAATCTAATTTGTGCCTTGGCAACGCCCTTATTTGAAGAAAGATTAATTACTCTGCCGCTAATTGCAAAAGTTTTTAAACCGGGTCTTTCATCGACTATGAATCCGTAAATATCATCGTTCCCCTTTCCTCCCTCTCTATTGGAAGAAAAATAACCCAAAAGTCCATCTTCACCATTATCCTTGATGATGAACCCAAAATCATCATAAGTGGAATTGATACCAATGCCTAGGTTAATTGGAATACTAAATACATCGTCTGCATGCAAATTGGTCTTATAGATATCCATTCCTCCCAAGCCAAAAAATATATCAGATGAAAAATAAAGGTTGTTTTCGAATAAAAATGGGGCAATCTCATTGCCTGGCGAATTTACACGAGGTCCTAAATTAATAGGTGCTGACATAATTTGTCCCTCGTTGGTATATACAAAATAAATATCCGTACCCCCGTAGCCATCTTCAAAATTAGCGGCAAAGTATAATTTGCCCATTGCTGCATCATAAAAAGGGTAATAAAAAGAAGTGCTTAAATCCCTTAGTAAAAATTCGAACTCTCCTTTTTCATCGGCCACCCCAACAGAAAGGGTGTTCTTGCCGGTTTCATCGAATATAAGTTCCCCCTCTTCGGAATTGGAAAGTACATAAAAAATATTGTCCAGTTCCTGCGAATAATAAGGTGTTGCCTGATGAAACTTGGAATTTGGGATACCGGTAAAGGGATTCGGATTATATACATCGCCATCTCGATCTATATTAGCTACAAAGACATCCAAATAAGACTCCTGGGAAGGCAAATAAATATCTTTGGAATTTTGTTCCCGGCCACTTGAAAAAAGCAATTGATTTTTATAAAAGGATGGTGAAAAATCGGATTGAGCACTATTTCCGCTAACATTAAAGGTTTGAAAATCCAGATTATCCGATTGTGAATCGGACTCCAACAATTCAAAATTGAAATTGGCGTTTTCCAAAATCTCAGTAGTCAAAAAACTGCTTTTGGTGGCCAAAAATGCTTTTACCCGATCCATACCAGAAGTTCTTGCCAGACTTTGTAACATCTTATTGAAATTATGATTGGAAATTGTACTATCCTTTCTGTGAATTTTCACATAAATTTCAGAAGCTTTTTTATATTTCCCCGTTTTCAGATATGAATCGGCCAAATTCAAAAATTGTTGATTGGTCAAAGGCGTTTTTAGTTGCTCTTTATAATATTGCTGAATAGCTGCACTATAGGCATATTCAAAGAACAAGATATCCCCCTTGGATTTATTGTCCTGCGCAGTTACAGCCAAGGTTGTCAGAAAAAACAATATAACAATCCTAAATTTCATATCAATTATTTTAGAAAAACCGTGGTGTATCAATTTGTTTTGGTTTGCCTTTTGCATCCCGTTTTACCTTGCTTCCCTTTTTAGTTCCACCTTTCCCCAAATAAAACTTCATAATAACCTCATGGGAACCACCACTGAATTCCCCAAGGCCGTTTGTGTTGTAATCATAGGAATAACCAAGGAACATAGCGCTCGAAACTTGAAACCCAGCCAAGCCACTCACCGCATTATCTACCCTATATGATGCACCTAGGGTAACTACATCACTTATCAAAAAGTTAGTGGATAAGTTAATATTAACTGGTAAACCAGATAAATAATTGGCCATAAAAGCAGGCTTGAATTTGAGTCCATCCGACAAGTCAAAAACATAACCTCCTATAAAATTGAACTGGACCTTATCTTCCACCAATGTGGCAACTTCGTCATCATAAATTCCATTGGTCAAAAAATTGGGGACCGATAATCCCAAATACCAGTAATCAGCATATAAAAAAGCACCTGCTCCAACTGTTGGGTAAAATTTATTGACCACTTCTTCGATCAATAATGGTTCATTCGGGTTTTCAAAAGATCCTTTCGAAAAATCGACATCCAACATTGACCCCCCGGCATCTACTCCAAAAGACAACTTTGTGTCATCGGAGACTTGGATCTGAAACGAATAGGCCACGTCAATATATGTTTGGGTCGTAGGTCCCAACTGATCGTTGACCACATTGAAGCCCAAACCATTTTTTTCATTAGCTAGTGGAATGTTTGCTCCAAATCGTAGCGTTTTGGGTGCACCAGGAATATCTATCCATTGTGCTCTGTACAAAGCTGCTATTTCCGGATTTTCCACAGTACCTACGTAAGCAGGGTTAAAGCTCCCAATGTTATACATATATTGGGTGTATTGAGGTTCTTTTTGACTGTAAGTCATGAATGTTGTAGCACATAATAGCAATACAAAAAATAGATTTGTTCC
>CAXMOE010000109.1:0-5709 GCA_964194835.1 uncultured Flavobacteriaceae bacterium
TCGAAAACCTGACGATTTAAAGGAATTGCAAGCCTTGATCGAAAAGCATTGTGAATATAAAATTCCAATTATCGCTAAGATCGAAAAGCCGGAAGCCGTCAAAAATATTGACAAAATTATTGCGTATTGTGATGGGTTGATGGTAGCCCGTGGTGATTTGGGAGTAGAAGTGCCTGCCGAAGAAGTACCGCTAATTCAAAAAGAATTGGTGCTTACAGCAAAACGGGCCAGAATACCGGTGATCATCGCAACCCAAATGATGGAGACTATGATAACTTCATTAACGCCCACCCGGGCAGAAGTAAATGATGTTGCCAATTCTGTTATGGATGGAGCAGATGCAGTTATGCTTTCGGGTGAAACATCTGTGGGGAATTATCCGGTTCAAGTAATTGAAAAAATGGCGAGTATCCTTGAGAGTGTTGAGAATTCTGATTTAATAAATGTTCCTCAAGAACCACCTCATATTAGAACTAATAGGTACATCACAAAATCTGTATGTTATCATGCTGCGACCATGGCCAATGAGATAAAGGCAAAGGCAATCTCTACTTTAACGAATAGTGGATATACTGCCTTTCAAATATCAGCATGGAGGCCAAGCGCCCATATTTTAGTGTTTAGTTCAAACAAAAGAATACTAACGCAGTTAAATTTGTTATGGGGGGTAAAGGCCTTTTATTACGATAGGTTCGTATCCACTGATCAAACTATAGAAGATGTTAACAGCATTGCATGCAAAAAAGGATTTTTGGACGTAGGAGATATGCTTATTAGCTTAGCGGCGATGCCTATAAAGGACAAGGGAATGGTTAATACCCTTAGGGTCACAGAGATTGAAACATGTACTTTCTAAAATAGGACTTACAACAAATGTCAAAATAACAATCCCAATCTAAATTTTAGATTGGGATTGTTGGTTTATGGATTTAACTATTATTAAGGTCTAATACCTTTATCGTTTGCCCTAGAATTACAACTTTGGAGCATTTGTTGTGGGACTTAACTTCAAAAGTCAAATTTTAACTGTACCAAAACATTTTCTTTTTTTGTTGGACCATTTTACTCGGTATTTAAATTGGCCAAAGAAATTCCCAACAAACGAACGGAGTTTTCCATCTTTTCCTGATATAACAGTTCCTTAGCAGTTTCCAAAATAAGTTTTTTATCAGCAACGAAATAGGGTAGTGTCTTAGATCGAGTCTGCAGGGTAAAATCGCTATATTTAATTTTTAGGGTCACAGTTTTCCCTGCGATTTTAGAATTCTTTAAACGTTTTTCCAGTTCACTTGCAATATTTTCCAAACGCTCGAGCATAAATATTTCACTGCTTAGATTTTCGGTAAAGGTTCGCTCGGCCCCGACCGATTTTGGAATTCGATTTGGTTTTACTTCACTATTATGTACTCCACGGACAACATGGTAGTAGTAGGAGCCGCTTTTGCCAAAATGTTCATTTAAGAATTCGATGGACTTCCCTTTAAGATCTTTTCCTGTAAAAATGCCATGTTTGTACATCTTCTCGGCAGTAACTTTTCCTACCCCGTAAAAATTACGGATTTCGAGATCTTCCAAAAATTGGATAACCTCTTCTGGATTTACAGTTTTTTGTCCGTTGGGCTTGTTATAATCGCTGGCAACCTTTGCGACGAACTTATTAATGGAGATTCCGGCGGAGGCAGTTAAACCCAGTTCATCATAAATTCGTTGTCGTATTTCCTGTGCTATCAAGGAGGCAGATGGATTTCCTTTTTTGTTCACTGTCACATCCAAATAGGCCTCATCCAATGAAAGCGGTTCCACTAAATCGGTATAGTCATAAAAGATGTTTCTAATACCTAGGGATATTTCCTTGTATCTGGAAAACCTGGGTGTAACAAAAATGAGATCGGGACAGTTTTTTTTGGCAAGATAACCACTCATTGCACTTCGAACTCCATATTTCCGAGCTTCGTAACTGGCAGCGGATACTACTCCCCGAATTTCGCCACCACCTACGACTATTGGCTTGCCCCTTAACTCAGGATTGTCCAGTTGCTCTACTGAAGCGTAAAAGGCATCCATATCTACATGTATGATTTTTCGTAAGGGCAAATCATTGGACATAATGCAAATTTAAGCTATATTTAGTTTGATGGGGACAAACAGAAAAACGGCGATAGTACTGGGCGGTACAGGGTTAACAGGAAGTTTGTTATTGCAAGTTTTGCTAAATGATGACCGTTATGAAAAGGTAAAGTTATTTTCAAGGACCAGTATAGGCTTTATCCATTCAAAGTTGGAAGAACATGTGATTGATGTACTTAAATTGAGTAACTATGCGGACGAGTTTTCAGGAAATGAGGTTTTTTGTTGTATTGGAACTACGAAAGTAAAAACACCAAGTAAAGAACTCTACAAAAAGATTGACCATGGGATTCCGGTCATGGCAGCTGAACTTGCCAAAACTAATGGAGTACAAACATTTATTGTAATTTCAGCTTTAGGGTCCAATTCCAAAAGTGCAGTATTTTACAATAGGGTAAAGGGAAAAATGGAAGAGGAGGTAATAGGGGCTCAAATTAAAAAAACATATATTTTATGCCCTTCTCTCATTGGAGGTCAACGGAACGAAAAACGAATGGGGGAGAGGTTATTTAAAATTGTGATGAAAGCATTTAATCCTTTTTTGATCGGCCCTTTCGAAAAATATAGATCTATTCATCCCTCCACAATTGCGAAAGCTATGGTTTGGTTGGCGAACAACGAATATGGGGAAATTAGAATTGAGTCCGACACCATTAAAAAAATTGCAAAAAGGGAAACATAATATGTTAGAGATAGAACGTAAATTTCTGTTTAACTCCGAAGAATTCAAGAAGGAAGCTTCACTAATAGAAAGAATACTACAGGGCTTTCTCAATACAGACCCTAAACGTACAGTTCGGGTACGTATCAAAGGCAATTCGGGATATATAACGGTTAAAGGTGAATCCAACCTCGACGGAACTACACGTTTTGAGTGGGAAAGAGAGATTGCAATCAATGAAGCCGAAGAATTACTTAATTTATGCGAAAAGGGGATTTTAGAAAAAATACGATATAGTATCCCCTATAAAGGGCATATTTTTGAGGTGGATGAATTCCTAGGGGAAAGTAAAGGTCTGCTTGTGGCAGAAGTAGAACTACAAAGTGAAGACGAAAAAATTGAAAAACCCAACTGGTTAGGCCTTGAAGTTACGGGAGAAGTTAAATATTATAACTCACAATTAAGCAAACAACCTTATAAACAGTGGACTTAGTAAAAACATGGTTGCCTGGAAGCTTAAAGCATTAAATGGCCAGCACGCCTTCTTGTTCTATTATTGGAATGGTGGTGAGGTTATTTTCATTGATGGTGTTTTTCTCAAAGAGATATCTTTTTTCATACAATTTGTCATCTGCAAAAAAGGTCACGAAAAATTCGTTGTTCAAGGCCAACACATCTTCTTGGAGTAATTCTATTTTTTCAAAGGATTTTGCGTTTACCACTCCTATGCCATGTCGCATTGTGGAGGTTTTCCTGTCCCCATCGTAACCCTTGGATACCACTAAAACCATATCTATTTGGGAAGTTCTGTCATTGATGATATAAGCGTTCCAATCCTTGGAAAGAAATTCTTTATTCCATTCATGTACAATGGCCACATAGACGTCCTTAACTATAGGAATTTCGATGTCATCTTTCATGGATAGCTATATTGCTTTAAAAAGAACTTTTGAATTGCTCCAAGAACCGAACATCGTTTTCGCTCAATAAGCGGATATCGGAAATTTGATGTAGCAACAAAGCAATTCTATCTATACCCATTCCGAATGCAAAACCGGAATATATGTTAGGGTCAATGCCACAATTGGTAAGTACATTGGGGTCAACCATGCCACAGCCCATAATTTCCAACCAGCCGGTACCCTTGGTCATCCTATAATCAGCCTCCGATTCCAATCCCCAATAAACATCAACCTCGGCACTTGGTTCTGTAAATGGGAAATAAGATGGACGCAAGCGTATTTTGGATTTCCCAAAAAGTTCCGTTGTGAAAAACTGTAGGGTCTGTTTTAAATCGGCGAAGGATACATCCTTATCAATGTAGAGCCCTTCCACTTGGTGGAAAAAGCAGTGTGAACGGGCAGAAATTGCTTCGTTACGGTATACTCTCCCTGGTGAGATGGTCCTAATGGGAGGTTTGTTGTTTTCCATGTAGCGCACCTGTACGGAGGAAGTATGTGTACGCAATAATACATCTGGATTCGTCTGAATAAAGAACGTATCCTGCATATCACGTGCGGGATGGTATTCCGGGAGGTTCAAAGCAGTAAAATTATGCCAGTCATCCTCTATTTCCGGTCCTTCGGAAACATTAAAACCTATTCTGGAAAAAATTTCGATAATTTGGTTCTTAATTATTGAGATAGGATGGCGGGCACCCAATTCCAATGCCTCCCCAGGCTTTGTCAAATCGCCATAAATTCCATTTTCATCGGATGTGTTTTCCAAGGCGGCTTTTAAGACATTTACCTTTTTGGCAGCAGCATCTTTTAATTTATTGATAGCTAGGCCAAATTCTTTTTTCTGATCGTTGGGAACATTTTTGAACTCAGCAAAAAATTGGTTCATCAATCCTTTTTTACCCAAATATTTGATTCGAAAAGCTTCTATCGCCTCTGGGTCAACAGTGGAAAATTCCTCAACTTCGGCAATATGGTGCGTTATTTTATTGATCATATCAGAAAACTAGAATGGGCAAATTTAAAACTTTTATAGCAGTGTGCACAGAATATTTATTCAAATACAAATTAAGGGGATTGGAAATTTCCAAAAAATGGATTATGCACCCTCCTGGAGTAGAGAATAGTGGTTGTCTACATTATGTTTTGGAATCTTTTTTCCATAAACAAAATCATGGACAAGAAAGCCTCTTTAATCCAAATGATAAATCTCCATAATGTTCTTGAGAATGCCTTCGAAGTCTATTTTTAAATCGATCAGTTTTCCGCTATGTACATCAAAAACCCATCCATGTACCTTTAAACCACGTTCCCTATATGCTTTTTGTACTGCGGCAGTTTTAATGAGGTTGATGCACTGCTCTTGAACATTTAATTCTACCAAACGGTCGTATTTTTTCTGCTCATCTTCTATTCCGTTCAATTCCGTTTTATGAATGCGATAAACGTCTCGGATATCTCTAAGCCAAGGGTTTAAAATGCCCAAATCGGCAGATTGCATCGCTGCTTTTACCCCACCGCAGGCAAAATGTCCACAAACTACGATGTGATTTACTTTTAAATGGTCAACTGCGTAATTAATTACTGACATTACATTCAGATCAATACTGATAACCATATTGGCTATATTACGGTGCACAAATACTTCCCCCGGGCCTAAGCCCATAAGATCTTCAGTTGTAACCCTACTATCTGAACAGCCGATGTAAAGCAATTTTGGATTCTGACCCTTACCTAGATTGGTGAAGAAATTAGAATCTTTCACCAATTTTTCTTGGATCCATTTTTCGTTATTTTTAAATACCTTTTCTAGGTCCATAATATTTTAAAAATAATCTTTTTTTATGGGCCTTGGAATAAATCATTAGGATAATCAAAAAACTTTCTGTTTTTACCCTGTTGCGATTATGCCCTACCTCTTTCGCCCCAACATGAATGACTTCTATATTTACCGTGAAGAAG
>CAXMOE010000109.1:5719-8781 GCA_964194835.1 uncultured Flavobacteriaceae bacterium
AAATCCTTTAATAATTTAATGTCGTCGGTGGGAATCCAACCAATTTTACCATCCATAAGCCGTATTTTGTTCCAATCATTCAGTCCTTCCAATACATTTACTTTTGTTCCTTGATGCAGTTTAAAAGCTTCTTGGCTCCTATTGTTTGGTTCGGACCGAACGGTAGATTCATCAGGAAATACGATAGCAGGTTGGTCCACTTTAAAATCTCGGTACTGTAAATAGGCCAGAACAACCGTAATAAAAGTCAAAATCAAAGAAATCATGCTGGTTATGAAGGCAATTCTTTTATGGGAAGAATATCTAAAATAGTAAAATGCAATATATGCCAATATAAAAAGGAAAATACAAACAATCGCGGAATAGGCCCATTGGTCAAAAGATAAAAATCCGGTTAGGGTTTTATAAATTTTGGTGAGTCCCGTTTCCGGCAATTCCTCAATGGCGTCAAGGGTCATGTTCTGAGCATATGTCAGATTGTTTTTTATTTCCGCATCATTTGGTTTTAATAACAAGGCCTTTTCGTAATAATAAATGCTAGGTGCAATCTGGTTCATCTTGTAATAGGCATTCCCAAGGTTATAGTACAAAGCATCCGAGTGTTCTCCATTCTCGAGAATCCTTAAATAATTTTCCGCCGCTTTTTCGTATTCCCCGTCATTATATGCATTGGTTGCCTGATTAAAAAGGGCTTCATTTTGGGCGTTTCCCAAAAATGAGATAAACAAAACAAGAATAATATTAATCTGCTTCATATTTTATAATTGTTTATCCAATTGTGAAATCACTTCACTGGCCTTATCATAATCCTGCTGCATCTGAACATCTGAAAATGGGCTATATCGGGCCATTTCACAGTTGGAGAGCAATCCAATGAACCCTTCAGAGGTGTTTTCGTCAACCTTTTTTTCGGATAATAACATAGTTATTTTGTCCTTGCTGAACTCAGCGGTCTCAATCTTGAGTTTCGCTTTTAAATAGTTATGCAAGGCCTTTTCCAATGCAATGTAAAAAGCTTCTTTGTTACCCAATGTTTTCTTGGCATCTGACAAATATTTTTTAGCCAATTTATTAGCTTTTTTAATTCTATTCCCCTCAACATCGCTTCCAATGGCCTCCCGTCTTTTGCCAAATAGAACAGCAATTGGAATAAGCAACAAAGGCAGGAACAATAGTAAATAAAAAGACGTGGAACCAAAAAAGTTATTGGTGCCAATAGGAGTTAAGTAAGATTTTGTTTTAATGAAATTAAACTGGTTCCCAGAACTTATAACCAACTGGCGATTACCAGTGACTGGTCCTGTGGTACTTGTTGAAGCGTTGACAGGTCCTTCTTTAACATTGATTATGATCTCATCGGAATTCAGCGTTTGGTACTTTTCTGATATCGGGTTAAAAAAACTAAATGTTACACTGGGGATGGGATATTTACCACGGTAGGACGGAACAATTGTATAGCTGTTACTTACTTTGCCTTCCATACCAGAAATAGCAGTGTGAACATTTTCATTATATTCTGGTTCATATACCTCTAAGGAACTCGGGAGGTTTGGCTCCGGCAATTGGAACAATTTTAGATTCCCTTTGCCATTAATTTCAACCTTGGCCTGTAATGATTCTGAAGCATTCAATTCTGTTTTGCTAGTGGATACTGAAAATTCAAAATCCCCAACAGCCCCTCCGAAACTTACGGGTTTACCACTTTCAGGCAAGGCCTTTACGTCTATGGAGCGTTTGCCAGCAGAAACTGTTTTACTGGTCTGCGAAAAAACGCGTCCACCAAAAAAATCGCGTTTGTTCGTGGGTACTTCAACGGTTACATCCAAGGAAAGCGGTTCAATTTCCAATTTTCCAATTTTCTGTGGATAAAGGACTACTCTTTTTAAAACTACATAGCGATATGATTGTCCTTTATAGGTGCCGTTCTGTATATTGTATTTGGTTACAGGCATGTCTTGGCTCCAAAAGTTGTTATACTTTGGATTGTCCAAGGCCCTAAAATTGGACACATTTATTGATGGGCTTACGAACAGTTTATAAATTACGGTAACAGCTTCGTTTAGATATGGATTCATTTTGGAAACCTCCGCAACCAAATGTAAACTTTCATCTGCAACGTCATCTACGGACAACTGGTCACTCGGCTTGTCAACAGCTGCTGTTACTTCTACTGATTTGGTAAGTGATTTATAGGTTTTTCCACTTATAACTATAGTAGCTTGTTTTATGGTAAATTTTCCACGGGCAGTTGGCGCCAAGGTATAGGAATATGTTTTGGAAAAACTTCTTACTCCATTTATCCAAGAGGAACTAATGGATTGCGAAGGACCCATAAGAACTCTTAAACCCTCAAAGTCTGGTGGATTAAAGTTATCCCCATCTTTGTTCATGGTAAAATCTACACGTAGGCGTTCATTAATACCAAGCTTGGATTTGCTAAGCTTAACCTCAAAAGTAACCGCATCGTCTTGGGCATGGACAGCAAAGGCCAAGAACAAAAGTGGAATCCAAGCTAAACAAAATTTATAAGTTGTCTGCATTACCAATCTTTCTCATTTTTTATTTTTGTACCCTTCACCTTTTTGGCATCAATCTTTTCCTGTACTTTTTTCTCTTCGTTCTGCATCGCCTCTAACAGATTTCTGACCTGTTGAGGGGATAATTGGTTTGGTTTAGGTTGTTGATCAGCTGGCTTATCACCTTCTTTAGGTTGTTTTTTTTGCTCTTCCTTTTCATCTCCGTCCCCTTTTTTATTTTCTTCCTTTTTGTCGTCTCCTTTATCTCCTTCATCTCCCTTGTTTTTATCTTCATCCTCTTTCTGATCGCCCTCTTTGTCTTTGTCTTTGTCCCCTTCTTTTTGGTCGTCTTGGTTTTTGTCTTTTTTATCTTCTTGGTCTTCGTTTTCCTTGTTTTCGTCGTTCTTTTTGTCTTCGTCCTGTTGTTTTTTCAACATTTCTTGTGCCAAGGCCAGATTGTAACGTGTCTCTTCGTCCGTAGAATCGTTTCGTAGCCCCTGTTTATAGGCTTCCACTGCTTTTTCGTATTCCTTGTTCTTCATAAAA
>CAXMOE010000109.1:8791-9055 GCA_964194835.1 uncultured Flavobacteriaceae bacterium
GGAAATGGCTCTTCGGTAGTCTGCTTCTGCATTCACAAAGTTGTTTTGTGAAAGCTGATTGTTGGCCTCCCATGTAAGGGCAATCGAATTTTTTAATGCTTTTTCCTTGGCTTTCCCATCTTCTTCTTGGGAATGGCCTATACATACAATTAAGAAAACAACATATAGAATCTTTTTCATGTCACCCATGTTCTTTTTCATTAAATAAATTCAAGTTTTTAAGCCATTTGGTTTTTCTATCCAATAAAAAGATATCAATAAAAA
>CAXMOE010000110.1:0-8722 GCA_964194835.1 uncultured Flavobacteriaceae bacterium
TCATTGACGTTGGAATTACCCGTGTTCCTGATGATACGAAAGAAAGAGGTTATTACCTTGCCGGGGATGTAGATTTTGAGAATGTTAGTAAAAAGGCATCCTACATTACTCCTGTACCTGGAGGGGTAGGGCCTATGACCATTGCCATGCTTTTAAAGAATACCTTATTAGCAAGGGATAGACACAGAACTAGAAAATAGGCTGTTTATGACTACTTATTGAGGTTTTTCCGGAGTGTCAATATTTTGCTTTAGGATACTTTCCTGTTCATTTGGGGTAATGATATCAATATCATTATCGCCTTCATCATTTGTACAACTTCCCATAGACACCACAGCTAAAAGAACGAATGATATAAGTATGAACTTTTTCATAACTCAATAATTTAGTAGGTAGATTCACCAGGTTTCGACCTAACTATAACGTTCTGTTTCGATTTTTGTTATTTGATGCTTTGTTGAAAATCAGTATCTTTTGAGGAAATAATCGACTACCATGAAAAAACTTTTTCCACTCTATGTCATTCTCATAATGAGCTTGTACGGCTGTACAAATCTTGAAAAAAAATCTAATATCAGTATCAATGTGTCCTTTCCAGATGAAGTCAGTACTGCTAATTTGGATGGACGACTTTTATTGATGCTTTCCAATAATGATGAAAAAGAACCTCGGTTTCAAATCAATGATGGTTTAAAAACACAGCTTATTTACGGGGTTAATGTAGATAGCATGGCACCTGGTCAAATGGTCGTCTTCAACGAAGAAGTCTTTGGTTTTCCAACGGCAAGTCTGTCCGATGTAGCCCCCGGTGACTATTATGTGCAGGCGTTGTTGCATATATATGAAACCTTTGATTTATCTTCTGGACAAACGGTTAAACTGCCCATGGATAATGGTGAAGGACAGCAATGGAATAAATCTCCAGGAAACCTCTACAGTAAACCGTTTAAGGTTACTATTACGGAAAAAGGAATCCAAGATGTAAATGTGGTGATGGATGAGGTTATACCTCCCATTGAGGAAGCCAAGGATACGAAATGGATCAAACACATAAAAATAAAATCTGAAAAATTATCGAAATTCTGGGGAAGGGATATGTACCTAGGGGCCCATATTCTTTTGCCAAAAGGTTTTGAACAGCATCCTGAGGCCAAATATCCCCTAATGATTTTTCATGGTCATTTTCCTTCAGATTTTGGAGGTTTCAAAACTACGCCCCCTGACCCAAATTTAAAATCTGAGTTTTCATCCCGCTTTAATGTAGAGGGTTATAACATTATACAGGAACAAGAGGCATATGACTTTTATAAACGCTGGAACGACCCGGATTTCCCTCGTTTTTTAATTATTGAAATCCAGCACCCCACACCTTATTATGACGATTCTTATGCGGTAAACTCTGCAAGTCAAGGTCCTTATGGTGATGCAATTACTCATGAATTGATTCCCTATATCGAAAAGGAGTTTAGGGGCATGGGAGAAGGTTGGTCCAGGTTCTTGTACGGGGGATCCACGGGAGGTTGGGAGGCATTGGCCGTTCAGGTACAATACCCCGATGAATATAACGGCTGCTTTGCCGCTTGTCCTGATCCCATAGATTTTAGGGCGTATTGTTTAACGAATATCTACGAGGACAAAAACGCCTACTATTACAAAAGCGATCATAAAAAGCTGGAAGTACCCAGTCATCGTAATTATTTGGGACAAGTTCAATCAACTCTTAGGGAAGGGAACCATTTGGAGTTAGTGTTGGGGGATAAATCTAGATCTGGCCAACAATGGGATATTTGGGAGGCTACCTATTCTCCGCAAGGTGAAGATGGCTACCCAAAACGACTTTGGGACAAGAAAACCGGTGATATTGATTCAGAGGTAGTCAATTATTGGAAAGAGAACTACGATCTACGTCATATTTTGGAGCGCGACTGGGATAAATTAGGCGACAAGCTCAAAGGGAAAATCCATATTTATTGTGGGGATATGGACAATTACTATCTTAACAATGCCGTATACCTTATGGAAGACTTTTTAGAGAGTACTTCAGACCCCTATTACGATGGGGAAGTAACCTATGGAGACAAAGCAGAACATTGTTGGAATGGTGATCCAGAGCTCCCCAACCATATTAGCCGTATGCGGTATAATAGTATGTACGTGCCTAAGATTATGGATCGTATTGCAAAAAGTGCCCCCAAAGGAGCAGATTTAACCAGTTGGAGGTATCAATAAAAGAAAACATCAATGATTACAAAATTAGGTGAAAAATTTACGGACATTTTCAAAAAGAATATGCCCGATGCTTTTGTTTTTGCATTGATATTAACCTTGGTGACTGCCTTAGTCTCTTTATTCTGGATAGGTGCTACCCCACTAAAAATCATTCAATCATGGTATGATGGATTTTGGACACTTCTTGAGTTTGGGATGCAGATGGTTTTGTTGATCATCACGGGATATAGCATTGCACTATCACCAATGATCGAGAAGTGGATAGATTATCTTACACGTTATATCAGAACCCCTAAACAGGTATATTTCTTCGTAGTTTTAATTGGAGTGTTTATGTGTATGGTCAGTTGGGGTTGGGTAATAATCACAGCCTTGTTGGCACGGGAATTGGCGCTACGGATCAAAGGCATAAATTATACCTTTCTCATAGCTTGTGTTTATTTTTCCCAAATTGCTTGGGTAAGTGGCCTGTCTAGTTCTATACCGTTATTGCTCAATACCAAAAATAATTATATGATTGAAGGAGGTGTTTTGTCCGATACTATCGCCACTTCCTATACCTTGGGATCTTTCTTAAATATTGGCATGATAGTCTTATTTATTGTATTGGGACCCATCTTAATGATTTTATTGGTGCCCAAGCATAATAATGGGAAGGAATTAAGCCAACTTTTGAAATCCAATAAATCCACAAGGGAACCCAGTATTAAGGAAGAAGCTTTAGGTCAAAAACTTCCTTTTAAAGCGGTTTCAGATCAATTGAACAATAGTATGGTCCTCCAGTATATGATTGGTCTTATGGGCTTAACTTATATCATCTATCATTTTGGAACCAGAGGCCTTGATTTGAATTTAAATATCATGATTTTTGTTTTCCTGATCTTGGGACTCCTATTGCATAAGACACCGATGCGATATACCATTGCAATGCGCCGAGCATGTGGTAATGTTTCGGGAATCATATTCCAATATCCATTTTATGCGGGTATTATGGGGATAATGACTTATACGGGATTGGGAGAACAATTAGGACAGTTGATTGCATCGGTAGCAACAATTGATTCCTATCCATTTTATGCGTATTTGTTGGGCGGTGTTGTAAATTTTGCCATCCCCTCTGGAGGTGGGGAATATGCAGTTATTGGCCCAAGTGTTATAGAAGCGGTCAACCAGCTTGGTGCTGGCCTATCGGCGGATGAATTATTGGCGATGACCTCAAGGGCATCATTGGCAATTGCCTACGGAGAAGGACTGACTAATCTGTTACAACCCTTTTATCTCTTATTGGTTTTACCTGTTATGGCTGCAGGAATAAATATACAGGCAAGGGATGTTATGGGTTACTTGGTTGTTCCCTTCCTATTGTACTTTATCCTACAGATAATAATGGTAGTTTGGTTGCCACTTTAAATTATGTTAGCATAATAATCCTTATGTCCCCTAGCAGAAAACGAGTAGGTTATGGCTAATGAGCAGCAAACAACTGTCCCATATCCTTAAAGGCTTTGAATTCCAAGGCATTTCCGGCCGGATCTAGAAAAAACATGGTGGCCTGTTCTCCCACCTGACCCTCGAACCGAATATAAGGCTCAATGATAAATTGAACCCCTTTGGATTTTAATTCCTTCGAAAAAGATTGAAAATTTTCCCAGGGTAATACCACTCCATAATGGGGTACGGGGACCTCTTTTCCGTCAACAGAGTTGGAATGTAATTCTTCAGTTTTCGACTTTGGTTTGTAATGGATTACCAATTGGTGGCCAAACAGATTAAAATCTACCCAATGGTCACTGCGACGACCCTCTTCACAGTTCAATATTTCCCGGTAAAACGATCGACATTCATCTAAGTTATGAACGGGAATGGCGATGTGGAACGGTGTGACGTTTTGCATAATTTAAAAGTACCGCTTTTCTATGACTTCAGAAAAGCGATGATTTGGTCCCGCACATCATCTTGGTGTAAGGAATGTCCCAACCCTTTGGTTTTGATTAATTTGCTGTCTTTCCAATTGGCATGGACCTTTTCGGAGGAAATAAAAGGAGCAATTTGATCCAATTCATCATGGACCAATAATCCTTTTTTTGAAATCTCTCGCACAAATTGTGTAGTAGAGAATTCATTTATTCGAAAACCGAATTTGTAGATAAAATAATCATCCAGACCCATCATTACCCTATTGTTCAGATTTAACATGCTCTTATAATGCGCCATAATTTCCGAAAGTTCCGATGGGGCCCCAAGCGATACTATTTTTTCAATACGACTGTTTGGATATTTGTATTGATTGTAAATCGTGGTCATTCCACCAACAGAATGTCCAATAATATACTTAGGATTATATTTTTCGATTACATGTTGTGTACATTCGGCATAAAGGGGAACATTTAATTGGTTTCCAGATGAATTTCCATGGGCAGGGGCATCCATAGCAAAGATGTTATATTCTTCTTTCTGAAGTTCTACTATTAAATTCCTCCATCGAAACGTATTGCTTTCCCATCCGTGCAACAGTAAAACCGTATCATTTCCTCCTACCCATTGATACGTTTGTATAGTGGTAGTACCAACTTTTATTGTTCCATTTTTTGCCTTGTTCAAAAAGGACGCCTGATCTGGTAACACTTTCCCTTTTCTGGGAGCACAAAATAAATAGAAAGCTTTTTCTGCAGCTTTCTTTATAGAAAAGATGGAAATACTATTGAAATAGGCTCCGTAGGCCAGTGGAAGATATTTATTTAGTAGTCTTTTCATTCCAATTAGGGTACTATTTCTAATTTGCTTTTATCCTTAGGCCCCATTATTTTAAGGGCTTTTTCTTTATCATTCCGCCTCTAATGTCCTGTACTACATTCATTATTACAAAAGCCTTTTTGTCTATTTTGTCAATCTCAGTGCTCAACTTTGCAAGTTCCAAACGTGTTAATACGGTGTATACAATTTCAATGGACTGCCTTTTATTTTTATCCTTGCCATATCCTTCCTTGCCTTGATATATGGTACACGCCCTTCCCATTTGTGTTGTGAGCATCAGTCGGATTTCTTCACTTTTCACGGAGATGATGGTAACCCCAATGTATTCTTCAACCCCATCAACTACGTAATTCACCGTTTTGGCCGCAACCAAATACGTTAGAATAGCATAAAGTGCAACTTCGATGGTAAGTAAATAGGCTCCAACAGAAAATATGACGATGTTTATAAGCATCAGTATATCGCCAATAGTAAGATGCCATTTTCTGCTGAGGTAAATGGCCAAGACTTCTGTTCCATCTATCACTGCTCCGCCACGCATCGCCATCCCAATTCCCAATCCAAGGAAGAACCCTCCAAAAATAGCAATTAATAGCTTGTCTGATGTTATGGTGGGATAATCCAAAAAATGAACTGCCATGGCCAATGCAATGATTGCCAAAATACTTTTAATAGCAAACTTTCTGTTTATGGTCTTTGCGGCTAAAAGTATAAATGGGAGGTTCACTATAATGAGAACTAGCCCTAAATCATAGCCCGAAATTACTTCTATCAATAAAGATACCCCTGTAGCACCACCGTCAATAAAATCGTTGGGCAACAAAAACCCATTAAGACCAAATGCTGCTGAAAATACTCCTACAGCAATAAATAGCATTTCTTTTATAGAATGGGTAAATTCTATCTGTCCCGATCTTACTTCGATCTCGAGCTTTCTTTTTGAAATCTTCTTGTCCCCTTCCTTGGATTTTAGCCTGCGCTTGGCGCGCTCTACCAATAAATATTGCAACAGTGGATTCATAACAATTTAGAATTTATTAAACGAAAACCTATTGGCATTAATTAACAACTTACCTATACTTGATATCAGATACATTGTTTCCGTATGGGCAATACTTCAATTCATCACTCCCACCCAATCATCAGGTATTTTATCTTGGCCACATCGGGAATCTGAACGGCCTCAATGTTGGGAGTTGAGCCATACCTCAGGCTTGGTGGCATTTCCTTCTTGTCTATGGTAAAATACATGTCATTTTCTTTGATAAGAATAACCACATTATTTCTGGAAGTTATAATTTTCCGTATAGTGTAGTTGTCCTTTATGTCTTTGAACGTACTACCGAATCCAACACCTTTTTCTGAAACAAAACGAGGGTCATATACCCGAATGTTTTCAATTTTGGGGATACTGTCCGAAGAAGGGGTCAAGGTCAACAAATGTATACCTCCCTTTTCATAGATTTTTATTTTTTTTGCGCTGGATCCCAATTTGGGTGTGGATGTATCTCCAACAATGGAGTCCAGGAGGTAAATATTTTGCAGATCGGCAACCAAAGATGTCCGGCTAAGCTTTCCAATACTATCCTTGGTGATTAAGAAAGTAGTATCCTTTGCTTTTTGACATTGTATAAAAAGCAGGACAAAAACTAATATAAAAACTGTACGTATATTTTTCATGGGGCAAACTTATACTATTTATTGGAGGAAAATTAATAAAACGACAAAGCATCGTTTTTCTGTTGAATCAACTGTACAAAAGATTCTATATTACTTTTCTTCTTGTGTAATCCCTCAAGTCTTGTCTATCGCATCACTTTTTTTAAGACCCCTAACATTCCCCTAATAAAAGTAGCACTTGTTAGTACTTTTACTATTGGGTTTTGTCGGGTACTTTTTCTTCTACTGGTACTTGTTCTTCGTGATGATGACCTCTGCTCTTTTTCTGCCTTTTCAATTTTTTCGTTTAGCATTTCATAGGCACTTTCACGATCGATGCTCTTATTGTATTTTTTTACAAGCTTTGAATCGTTTATAACCGTTTTTAGTTCGGAATCGGTCAATACATCCATACGACTCATAGGAGCTCTGAGCATGGTTGCTGCTAAGGGTGTGGGCCTCCCTTTTTCGTCCAAAACCGTAATCAATGCTTCCCCAATCCCTAATGAAGTCAGTACTTCTTTGGTATCATAATATTCTGAAATGGGATAATTTTCGGCGGTTAATTTTATTGCCTTTCTGTCTTTTGCTGTGAATGCCCTGAGTGCATGCTGAACCTTTAGCCCCAATTGTGCAAGAACGGCATCTGGTACATCGGTGGGGTTTTGCGTTACAAAATAAAGCCCAATACCTTTGGAACGAATTAGTTTTACAATACTTTCTATCTGGTTCAACAGTGCTTTTGAAGCCTCTTTAAATATCAAATGTGCCTCATCTATGAAAAGGATTAATTCCGGTCGATCGCTATCACCTTGCTCCGGGAAGGTAGTATATATTTCAGCCAATAGGCTTAGCATAAAAGTGGAGAACAATTTAGGCCTATCCTGTATATCGGTTAGCCGTATGATATTGATAAATCCCCTTCCATTTTCATCGATTCTGGTTAAGTCATCGACATCAAAGGACTTTTCCCCAAAAAAGAGATCGGCACCTTGTTGTTCCAATTCAATGATTTTACGCAAAATGGTACCCGTAGAACTTGTAGAAATCCTCCCGTAGCTATCGGCAAATTCCTTTTTACCGGTACTGGTCGCATATTGTAAAACCTTTTTAAAATCTTTAAGATCTAATAAGGGAAGTTTGTTGTCATCACAATATTTAAACACTACTGCCAAGATACCTTCCTGTGTTTCACTAAGGTCCAAAATTCTTGATAGGAGTACAGGACCAAATTCAGATACCGTGGCCCGCAATTTCACACCTTCTTGTTCAGATAAGGATAGGATTTCGACAGGAAAGCTTTTGGGTTCAAAAGGCAACCCTATTTTAGTATTTCGTTCATCAATTTTTGGATGCCCTGGACTGGGTTGTGCAATACCACTTAAGTCTCCTTTGAGGTCCATTAACAAGACCGGAATCCCTTTATCCGATAAATTTTCAGCAATCACCTGCAAGGTTTTTGTTTTTCCAGTACCTGTAGCCCCTGCAATTAAGCCATGCCGGTTCAAAGTTTTTAGAGGGACCTTTACATGTGCATTGGTTACAGTTTCCCCATTTAACATGGCAGCACCCATAATAATGAAATCTCCCTTAGTGGCATACCCTTCTTCTATATGTGTAAAGAATGCTTCTTTGGTGCTCATTTGGTATATTTTTGATAAAAATAAGGTAATTTTAATCAACATAAAAGTAGAGTGTCTGTAATTGAATAATCTACGTTAACACCTTATGTACCATGAAAAATCATTTCAAAATTATCAGCATCTTAACAATGATTATGCTTAGCTCGGTCAATGCCCAGGAGGAACACAAAATCATCTTTCATGAATCCCACGAAGAAAAAAAACTAACAGCTCCTTTCAGCGATGCTGTGGAAGTAGGAAACCTCTTTTTTTTGGCTGGACAGATCGGTATGGACCATAATACGAGAACCATGGTGGAAGGTGGAATAAAAGCGGAGACAGAGCGGGCCATAAGAAATATAGAAGCTGTTCTTCAATACCATGGGTTGGAACTGGACAGAGTGGTAAAATGTACCGTTATTTTGGCTACAATGGATGACTTTGCGGCCTTTAATGAG
>CAXMOE010000110.1:8734-8987 GCA_964194835.1 uncultured Flavobacteriaceae bacterium
TTATTTTGGCCATAAACCTGCCCGAACTACATTTGCGGCCAGTGGTTTGGCCCGAAACGCAAAAGTGGAAATCGATGTAATTGCCGTGAAGTAATGACCCTTTTTTTGCCAGATTAGAGGTCTGGCAATTCATAAAAATATTACTGACACTGTAAAAACTTACGTTGGATAAACTCACCACTAAGATGTATCTTTGCCCCCATGGTCAAGGATGAAGTTTTAACGTTGGTGGAGAAGGGTTTTATGCTCCCTT
>CAXMOE010000111.1:0-251 GCA_964194835.1 uncultured Flavobacteriaceae bacterium
ATGGAACAACGGGAGATTACAGTCATTTCTAGTTGAAATTACTGCTGAAATTTTTAAGCAGGAAGATGACAAGGGTGAAGGCAGATTGGTGGACAAGATTCTGGATAAGGCCAAGCAAAAAGGAACCGGAAAATGGACTTCACAAAACGCTATGGACTTGGGCATTCCGGTCCCAAGTATTGATATCGCTGTGAGTATGCGTGAAATTTCCGCATTAAAAGATGAACGGGTTCTGGCCGATAAGCTTTATG
>CAXMOE010000111.1:261-8961 GCA_964194835.1 uncultured Flavobacteriaceae bacterium
AAAATGGCTGAAGAGGCACTATACTTTTCCTTTATTACAACATATGCACAGGGGCTACATCAATTGGCAGTTGCATCCAATGAATATGGCTATGAATTGGATCTAGCAGTAATCGCAAAAATTTGGAGAGCTGGTTGTATTATTCGAGCTGGACTTTTGGAAGATATCACCAATGCTTATAATAATGATAAAAACTTGCACAATTTATTATTGGCGCCTGCTTTTGTTGATAAGGTCCAGTCTACCGTTGATTCTGCAAGGGAGTTGGTATCTTATGCTGCCAAAAGTGGAATACCCATGCCAGGGCTGTCCAATTCATTGACCTATTTTGATGCCTATACTTCTGGTAGGTTACCGCTGAACCTTATCCAGGCACAGCGTGACCATTTTGGTTCACATACCTACGAAAGGATTGACATGGAAGGGATTTTCCATACCGAATGGGGAGAGTAAGTCTATTTAATTGTTTAGGATGGTAACACTTTGTTCACTACTTTGATATTTACTTACTTAAATACATTTTACGTCTGGTGTACAGATTGTAAAATTCATCATCTTTTAAACTATCAATAAACAATATGCTTTCTCCTGTACTTTTCATTTCAGGGCCCAAATTCTTGTTCACATTTGGAAATTTATTAAATGAAAACACCGGTTGCTTTATGGCAAATCCTTCAAGTTGAGGATTAAATGTAAAGTCTTTTACCTTCTTCTCCCCCAGCATTACCATAGTGGCATAATTTACATAGGGTTCGTTATAGGCCTTGGAGATAAAAGGAACAGTTCTTGAAGCCCTTGGATTGGCTTCTATGATATATACCATATCGTCCTTAATGGCGAATTGTATATTAATTAGTCCAACAGTATTCAGTGCCAGGGCAATATTTTTGGTATGGTCTTTAATCTGTTGCATTACAAACTCCCCCAAATTAAACGGCGGTAAGGTCGCATTGGAATCACCTGAATGTATGCCGCAGGGTTCTATATGCTCCATAATACCTATAATGTATACATCTTCCCCATCACAAATGGCATCGGCTTCCGCTTCTATGGCCCCGTCCAAATAATGGTCCAACAATAATTTATTATTGGGAATTTTACGCAACAAGTCCACCACATGCTGTTCCAATTCTTCCTTATTGATCACAATTTTCATTCCCTGTCCACCCAACACATAGGAAGGTCTAACCAGCAGGGGGAAATCTAATTTGTCTGCAAGAAGTAAAGCTTCTTCAGCCGTTTCGGCTACACCAAATTCCGGATAAGGAATATTTATTTCCTGCAAGAGCTTGGAAAAACTACCTCTATCTTCTGCTAGGTCAAGCGCTTTAAAACTGGTTCCAATAATTTTTATCCCGTACTTATCCAGTTTTTCTGCCAATTTTAATGCGGTTTGTCCACCGAGCTGAACTATTACACCTTCTGGCTTTTCATGCCTGATAATATCATAGATATGCTCCCAGAAGACGGGTTCAAAGTATAATTTATCGGCTGTATCAAAATCAGTGGAAACTGTCTCAGGGTTACAGTTGATCATAATGGTCTCATATCCACATTCAGCTGCTGCCAGTACTCCATGTACACAGCAATAATCGAACTCAATACCCTGTCCAATACGATTTGGTCCAGAGCCCAAAACAACAATTTTTTTCCTATCGGTTACGATACTGTCATTGGCAACATAACGTTCTCCATCCGGGGTTTCGATCTCAGCCTCAAAAGTTGAGTAATAATAGGGCGTCATGGCCTTGAATTCAGCGGCACAGGTATCCACCAATTTGTAAACCCTGTTGATTCCCAAGAAAGATCGTTTTTTATGAACTTCACTCTCGTAACAATCCAACATATGTGCAACCTGTCTATCGGCAAAACCTTTTTGCTTGGCTTCCAGTAATAATTTTTTGGGTAAGGTTTCAATGGAATACTCAGAAATTTCCTTTTCCAAAAAATGAAGTTCTTCATACTGTTTTAAGAACCACATATCAATTTTGGTGATTTCATGTATCCTACTTAAAGGAATCCCTAATTGTATGGCATCATAAATTACAAAGACCCTATCCCAACTGGGTACGGTAAGTTTACTAATGATTTGGTCATAGTCCTTATATCCTTTACCATCTGCACCAAGTCCGTTTCTCTTTATCTCCAAAGATTGGGTAGCCTTGTGTAGCGCTTCTTGAAAAGAACGCCCAATCGCCATAACCTCGCCAACAGATTTCATCTGTAATCCCAAGGTTCGGTCAGAACCTTCGAACTTATCAAAATTCCATCGGGGTATTTTTACGATTACGTAATCCAATGTTGGCTCAAATAAGGCGGAGGTGGATTTTGTAATCTGATTTTCCAACTCGTCCAAATTATAACCAATAGCCAATTTTGCTGCTATTTTAGCAATTGGATATCCGGTTGCTTTGGAAGCCAATGCAGAAGATCGGGAAACCCTGGGATTGATCTCAATGGCAATGATATCTTCCTTTTCATCCGGACTCACCGCGAATTGTACGTTACAACCTCCTGCAAAATCCCCAATATTGCGCATCATCTTTATGGCCATGTCACGCATCCGTTGGAAAGTGGTATCAGACAAGGTCATTGCGGGGGCTACGGTTATTGAATCACCGGTATGGATTCCCATGGGATCCATATTCTCAATGGTACAGATTATAACGACATTATCATTTTTATCGCGAAGTAATTCCAGTTCGTACTCTTTCCATCCCATCAAGGCCTTATCTATCATCACCTCGTGAATGGGCGATATCTCTAAACCTCGACTTAACAATTCGTCAAAATCCTCTTGTCTATATACAATTGAAGCACCTGCGCCTCCCAAGGTATAGGATGCCCTGATTACCAAAGGAAACCCAAATTCTTGAGCAATTTCTTTTCCCTTCAAAAAGGACGTTGCAGTAGCTTGTGGCGCCATGCCAATACCAATTTTCAACATTAGCTCACGGAACTTCTCCCTGTTCTCGGTGATATTAATTGCATCAATATCTACTCCAATTATTTCAACACCATAATCTTCCCATATGTCTTTATCTCCAGCTTCAATACATAAGTTTAACGCGGTTTGTCCACCCATAGTGGGTAATACAGCATTAATATTTGGATGGTCCTCCAAAATCCCAATAATAGATTTCGTGGTCAATGGCTTTAAATAGATATGGTCTGCCATTGAGGGATCGGTCATAATCGTGGCAGGATTGCTATTTATCAATACTGTTTCAATACCATCTTCGCGAAGTGAACGCAATGCTTGTGAACCTGAATAATCGAACTCACAAGCCTGTCCAATTACAATGGGCCCAGAACCAATAATCAAAACAGATTTTAGATCTTTTCGTTTAGCCATGTCCTTTAGTCTTTAACTTTCAATTTTATTGTGCAAAAAAAAGGTGTTACTTTTAGAAAAGTAACACCTTATTATTTTTTAGAAAAAAAATTCAATCATTATTTTTTGTGTCTCGGGTCGGATGATACAGATAATTTTTTTCTTCCTTTAGCCCTTCTTCTGGCAAGAACCTTTCTACCATTCACAGTAGCCATGCGCTCCCTAAAACCATGTTTGTTCCTTCTTTTCCTCTTTGATGGTTGATATGTCCTTTTCATTCCAGAAAATTTTAAATATGCTTATGAAATATTATTAGAAAATTTCTGCGTTAGCATTCGCAAAATCCGAGCGCAAATATACGAAGAGTTTTTGCTTTGCCAAACCTATTTAAAAAAATATTTAGGATTGTTTTTATTACTTTTGTCGCAGCAGAACTACAAGAGCTTTTAAACATGAAACATTTTGCATATTTTTTGGTCTGCTATCTCTATAGTAGCTTACTATTTGGGCAGACCACATTGCAATATAATTTTAGTAAAGGTGATGTTTTTAAGGTTAAACAAGAAGCCCAACAGATTATAACACAAGAATTGGACGGCACATCCCATGAAATTACGAACACTATTAACGGGATTTTGGAATTTAAAGTGGCCTCTGAGCTAGAAGAAAGCTACATTATAGAACTTACCTTTAAAGATTTAAACCTAACAATGTCTTCCAATATACAGGGTAATTTGATGAACGTAAATGCCAAGGAGGTAATTGAAGGTGATATGCAGTCCCAAATATTCAATAGTCTACTTAACAATACAGTTCTATTGACATTGACTAGAACAGGTGACATTTTGGGAGTAACAGGTGGAGATAGCCTGGTAGCCAAAATGGCTGAGGCTTCTGGTATCCAAGATGAATTCTCCCTGGATATGATGAAAAAATCTCTGGAAAGTGAATTCGGCTCTAATGCCCTATCCAATAGTTACAAACAAATGACGTATTTCTATCCAACAGAGGCAATGGCGGTAGGTGACAGTTGGGAAAACAACTATGAAGGGAAACTTTCCGCGAAAAATAGCTGGACCCTTAACAAAGTAACCGATAAAAATGCTAGTATTACCGGGAAGGCAGATATAGTTATGGCTATTAATGAACCTGCCACTACGATGGCGCTTACCGGTACACAAGAAACAACAATTATTACGGATCTATTGACAGGTTTTATTTTAAACATGAAAGTCGATGGAATATCGGAGGGTACTTCAACAATCGTTCAAATGGGTGACCAACAAATCACTACAATACTAAAATCAACAATAACATATCAATTAATTAACGAATAACATGTTCAATAAAATTATTAAACTCATTATTGCATTCCTGATCATAGCCTATGCCGTCTATCAATTTGTAGAAGGAAATATTGGTAATGGCATATTCTTGATCTTGATTTCTCTTGTCTTTATATTTCTGTATTTTAGGAATGAAATGATTCTGTTAGCCTTTCTTAGAATGCGTAAGCAAGATATGGAGGGAACACAGAGATGGTTGCAAAAAATAAAAAATCCCGAAGCCGCACTTACTCGAAAACAGCGAGGGTACTATAACTATCTCCATGGGATTATCTTTTCACAAAAGAACCTTACCCAAGCTGAAAAGTATTTTAAGAAAGCCCTAAAATTAGGATTAACGATGGATTATGATATTGCCATGGCCAAATTAAGCTTAGCAGGTATAGCTATGCAAAAACGTCGTAAAAGGGAAGCTACAACCCTTTTGCAAGAAGCAAAAAAGTTGGACAAGCAGAATATGCTTACCGATCAGATAAAAATGATGCAACAGCAGATGAAAAAAATCTAGGGGATAAAAAATTTTTATCTCTACATCTTGTAATGCCCTTTATTTGGAATCTCAATTACATACTTTTTCCTCGTCTTGTTAATAAGATGCGGTTGCCGTAACCAAGCATTATGTCTCTTTAAAATTTTATAATTGATTTCGTATAGGCTGGCAAAATCAGCGAAGTTAGCGACCGCAGTATCTACCTCCACATTAAATGTAGGCACTGCAGAATACATATCTTCCTTATCGATGTCAAACCCATATTTTTTAGGGTTTGAAAGGATTTCCTTAATTGCTAATATCCTGAAAACGTAACGTCCCGTTTCCTCACCTAACAATAAATCATAATAATCATCAGCTTTTTGTATCCCCATAAATTTGTTGATAGAACCTGAACCTGCATTATAAGCTGCAGCAGCAAGCGTCCAATTACCGAATTTATCTTTAGACTTGTTTAAATAGTTACAAGCGACTTCAGTAGACTTTTCTATATGGTAACGCTCGTCCACATTGCTGTTTATCTCCAAACCAAATTCCTTTCCTGTAGCTTTCATGATTTGCCAAAATCCAGTTGCCCCAGCATGGGAGACTGCGTTTGTAAGTCCACTTTCGGCCACTGCCAAATATTTGAAATCATCAGGGATGCCATTTTTGGCCAAAATTGGCTCAATAATCGGAAAATATTTGTTGGCACGCTTCATCAACAATAATGCATTGGATTGCCAATAGGTATTCACCAAGAATTCCCTATCTACACGTTCCATAATTTCTGGATCATCAGATGGAACCATTTCCCCAGCAAAACTGAGGTTTTCGGGGATGTCAATCGCTGAAATTTTATAACCATCATCCTGGTTCTCAACAATATCATCCACATCTGAAGTATGTTCACCCATATTGTTCTGAACCGCAAAAATAAGTGTGCTTATCACGAAGATTACACCAAAAAACATCAAAACTTTCTTTAAAAACTTCATAGCTATCGAGTTAATTACGGTCTAAAGATATTAAATAGAACTCCCTTATTCCAAAATAATTGTGGGTAAGTGTTCATTAAACCACTTAAATCTATGGATTATCATAGTATGTGTCCCATTCTTTATAGTGATACAGTTTTTAATAAGTCCTATGCGAAAAACTGCATCTTTTTCACCATGTATATGTACTAAATCTGGATGACATGTGGTCTGTTGCCAATTCACCAATTGATCAATACACCAATCTATATAATATTTATCCCTTATGGAAAGATATTGCTCATACAGTTCCAAACGCTTAATTACTGTTTCCCCAAAGGCGTATTTGGCCAAGAGTTCCACATTGTTTACCATACCTGTAGGTAGCAATTTGTGGATTTTTGTGTATTTGGCAAAGATCATTCTTTTTGGTAGTTCTGAACTATATTTTACGCTGGATACAATTATTAGCTTCCGGACTGAAATATGTTTTGTCATTTCCTGGACCAAGATTCCACCAAAAGAAACCCCCACCAATACTGCGTTACTATGGGTTACCTTTTTGGACATTTCAAAAGCGTATGCTCCAAGGCTAATGCCCTTTTCCGGCACAAACCATTCCAAGAGATGTTTTTCAAATCTCTCCTCGGGTAAGATAATATTATCAAAGATGGCAGGATTGGCCGCCATGCCCGGCATAAAATAGACATGTATTTTATTGTTTGTCATAAACCGTATACTTTACATATATCTAGGAAATTAGCGTTTTTTTTAGTACTTTTGTGAACTTAACTCAAAAAAGTTCCCTAATCTAATAATCTTAACCGAACGTCAATATTTAACGATTATAACCAGAGAACATTGTAATCATTGAAGCGAGTCAACAATTTAAATCAAACTATATGAATGAAGTAGAAATTAGTGACAATAGTTTCTTGCGCCAATTTGAAACTAGGGTTGATGGACATTTAGCAAAGATTGAGTATTCTTCGCAAGAGCGTAAGGTATTTTTAACCAAACTGGTCATCCCAGAAGAAATTACAAAGGAAAGTTTTAAGGAAGATTTTATTAAGGCGGTATTGAACCATATCCAAGAAAAGAACATTAGGGTTGTACCCACAAGTCCTCAAATTGCAGGATTTTTAAGAAAAAACAGACAATATAAAGAAATGCTCCCGGTAGGAATACGGATTTAAGAATTACCAAAACCTCTCAATCGAGAGGTTTTTTTATGCCCCCACAGTACTGGATACAAACTGAAAACGAACTAATCCATCGTCATCAATATCAGTTAGCTCAATTTTATGCAGGGTATTTACCAAAGCTGGATTCCAAGGATACTTTACTTTTACATAATTTTCGGTGAATCCATGGATAAACCCCTCCTTGTTCTCTCCTTCGAACAATACAGTCCTAATAGATCCAATTTGACTTTCATAAAATACCCTTCGTTTCTTGACAGATAAACCCCTTAACATTTTACTGCGTTTGCTTCTTATGTTTTTAGGAACCACTCCATCCAATGTTGCCGCCGGAGTATTATCCCGTTCAGAATAAGTGAACACATGCAGATATGATATATCCAATTCATTCAAAAAATGATAGGTTTCCAAAAAGTGTTCTTCAGTTTCTCCAGGAAATCCGACAATAACATCGACACCAATACAAGCGTGGGGCATCAGATTTTTTATACGAGACACCCTATCCACATACAAATTGGTAAGGTACCTTCTTCGCATTAACTTCAATATTACATCACTTCCACTTTGTAACGGGATATGAAAATGGGGGACAAACGAATTACTATATGCTACAAAATCTATTGTTTCATTCTCAAGTAAATTGGGTTCTATGGATGATATCCGTATTCTATGAATACCGGAGACCCTATCCAATGCCTTTACCAAATCCAAAAAAGTATGTTCATGCTTCTTGTTCCCAAATTCACCTTTACCATAATCCCCAATATTCACTCCCGTAAGAACAATCTCTTTGATGTTTTTCGAGGAAATTTCAGCAGCATTGGCTAGCACATTTTTCAAGGTATCACTTCTTGAAATTCCCCGTGCCAACGGAATGGTACAGTAGGTACATTTATAATCGCAACCATCCTGCACCTTTAAGAAAGCTCGGGTCCTGTCCCCTATGGCATAACTACCCACATAAAAATCGGCCTCTTCTATCTCACAGGAATGCACCTCCCCAAAATCGTTTTTGGATAGATCATTGATATAGTCTGTTATTTTGAACTTTTCGGTAGCTCCCAATACTAGGTCCACCCCATATACAGCAGCCAATTCCTCTGGCTTTAGTTGCGCATAACATCCAATGGCTGCAATAAAAGCTTCTGGATTGATCTTTTGTGCCTGCTTCACAATGGTTTTGAAGCGCTTGTCTGCATTCTCCGTAACAGAACACGTATTAATAACATACATATCCGCTTCCTCCGAAAAGTCGACACGATCAAAACCTTCATTTACAAAGTCTCTTGCTATGGTAGAGGTTTCAGAAAAATTGAGTTTACAACCCAATGTATGAAATGCTACTGTATGTGGTGTTGCCATAGAAGCAACA
>CAXMOE010000112.1:0-2663 GCA_964194835.1 uncultured Flavobacteriaceae bacterium
AACCAAAAATAATTTAAAATATTGACTTTTGTTCTGATTGTTTTGGAATCCCTTCGAATATAGTGTTTCAAGGTTTTATATAGGAAATTAATATGATATTATCACAAAAAATATGAATGGAACAGTAAATCAAATGCTGATTATTTTCGGCGCATCCGGGGACCTTACCGCAAGAAAGTTAATACCCGCATTGTTCAACCTATACAAAGGAGGGCACCTTCCTGAAAATTTTGTGGTGCTTGGAGTTAGTCGAAGCAATTTGACCGATGGGGAATTTCGAAAAAAAGTAGTTCTGGAGAGCACTTATTTAAAGGATAAAATGAATGGAGAATATGATGAATTTATCCAAGCTTTCGCAAAGAAGTTATTTTATGAGGATTTGGGAAATACGTATGATACGGATTATGACCGCCTTAGCAAACGAATTTCGGATTTAAACAATAAGTATGTAACGGAAAATAATTACATTTTCTATCTGTCAACCCCTCCAAGTTTATATGAGGCAATAGCAAAAAACCTATCAGATAAGGGGCTTACCGATGAATCGGAAGGATGGAAACGATTAATTGTTGAGAAACCATTTGGGTATAGTTTGGAAACGGCCAAGAACCTTAATAAAGGTTTGCAACTGTACTTTAAGGAGTCCCAGATCTATCGTATTGACCATTATTTAGGAAAAGAAACGGTACAAAATCTGTTGGTAACCCGATTTTCCAATAGTATTTTTGAACCCCTATGGAACAGGAATTATATCCGACATGTTGAAATTACCAATGCGGAAAGCGTTGGTGTGGAAAAAAGAGGCGGTTATTACGATAAGTCGGGTGCTTTACGGGACATGTTTCAAAACCATCTTTTACAAATTGTTTCATTGATAGTAATGGAACCTCCTATAAACGCAACTGCTAAGGAAATTAGGAACGAAAAGGTAAAAGCCTTAAAATCCCTCCGTATCATGAGGGATGAAGAAACCCTAAATAAGAATACCATTAGGGGACAATATGTGGCTTCCGAGCTTAACGGTGAAAAAATGAAGGGATACCGGGAAGAGGACGGGGTTGATCCCGATTCTACCACGGAAACTTATGCTGCCATTAAGTTCTTTGTGGACAATTGGCGTTGGAAAGATGTTCCTTTTTACGTGCGTACTGCAAAAAGAATGGCCAACAAGGTAACAGAAGTGGTCATACATTTTAAAACGCCCCACCACCATATATTTATGGAGGATAATATTAATAATACCGATAACAAATTAATAATCCGTGTCCAGCCCGATGAAGGAATCTTGATGAAATTTGGAGTAAAAGTGCCGGGGCAAGGATTCAAGGTAGAGCGAGCCAATTTGGATTTTTATTATTCCAGCCTAGTCGACAAACAAGTTATGGAGGCCTACGAGCGACTTCTATTGGATGCCATGCAGGGTGATGCAACCTTGTATGCCCGGGCAGATGAAGTGGAGGCCGCATGGGAATTTGTAGATCCCATTCTTAACTATTGGAAAAATGGAAAGGATGTAAAGACTTATGGATATTCCGCTGGGGTTTGGGGTCCTACCAATGCGGACGATTTAATTGATGATGATTATATTTGGCGAAACCCTGGGAAAAATCTTGCAGATGATCCAGGTTTTTGTGTAATTTCTTAATTGGAAACAATGGAATTTAAAGTTTACGATTCAAAATTGGCTGTTGCCAAGCACTTTTCTACATATTTAAGAGAATTGATCAAAACCAATGAAGCTACACATATTGCTCTTTCAGGGGGTAGTACGCCCAAGGTGGTATTTGATTATCTGGCAACACATTTTCAGGACGAAATAGATTGGTCCAAGGTTTACTTTTTTTGGGGAGATGAACGTTGTGTGCCCCCCACGGATGAAGAAAGTAATTACCGGATGACCGTGGAGCATCTCGCATCCAAAATTACTATCCCAGAGCGAAACGTAAACCGTATACAGGGTGAAAATAATCCAAAAGAAGAAGCGGTAAGGTATAGTGCTGTTTTGGAGAAGAGTCTGCCCAATTTTCAGGGTGTCCCCCAATTTGATTTGGTTATTTTAGGGATGGGTGATGATGCACACACTGCTTCTATTTTCCCCCATGAAATTAATTTATGGGACTCCAATAACAATTGTGAGGTAGCAGTGCACCCAGATTCTGGTCAACAGCGGATTACAATTACGGGTAAAGTCATCAACAATGCCAAAGAAGTTGCATTTTTGGTTACTGGCTCCTCCAAATCCGATAAAATAAGGGAGATTGTTAAGAAAGAGGGTGATTATACATCCTATCCTGCTTCCTTGGTTTCGCCAAAATCGGGAAAATTGTTATGGTTTATGGATGAAGAGGCTGCTGGGGAAATTACTTTATCTGAATCTTAACATTTTCTTTTTTTAAAGATTCCAAATGTTCTTCCATTTTAAATTTGGATGAGTCAAATCGTGTAGTTCGGGAAGAGACCGAAGCTTTTCTCTGAATACTCCGGGAAAACCTCCGGACACTTTGCCTATCTTCCAAAAGAAGTCCTGGAACAGCAATGCTTTTTCCATTCGAATCTTTGGCCACCATCGTAAAATAAGAGGAATTACAATGTTTTTTTTTGCCAGTGGTAATGTTCTCAGATTCTACCCTTACCCCGACTACCATGGAAGTTTTCCCGGTATA
>CAXMOE010000112.1:2673-8716 GCA_964194835.1 uncultured Flavobacteriaceae bacterium
TTGGTCCATTAAGTTTAAAATATGTCCACCATGTATTTTTCCGCCAAAATTGGAATGGGAGGGAAGCATCAGTTCGGTAATTGACAATCTGGATTCCTTGGATGCTTTAAACTCTTGCATTCTTAAAGATTTAGTCGGGTGGGCTCTTCATCAAAATCGTCTTCCTCAGCCCGTTTTAAAATTGGTTCGGGGATCGATTTTTTGGCCTTGGCGCCCATTTTTTTTAATTTTTCTATGCTAATAACGATGTTACCTTTGCCTTCCACTAATTTGTTCATTGCGCCCTTATATTCAGTCTTGGCTTCATCCATCTTTTTGCCCACCTTGGTGAGATCAGTAACAAACCCTTCAAATTTATCATATAATGCCCCTGCTTGTCGGGCAATTTCTATTGCATTACGCTGTTGTTTCTCATTGTTCCACATGCTGTCAATGGTTCGCAGTGTTGCCAATAAGGTGGAAGGGGTTACAATTACTATATTTCGTTCAAAAGCTTTGTTGTACAAGGTATTGTCATTGTTGATAGCGATGGCAAATGCAGGTTCTATAGGGATGAACATTAGCACAAAATCTGGACTTTCCATTTCGTATAGGTCTTCATACTTTTTAGCGGACAATTGATCTACATGTTTTCTAATAGAACCAATGTGATCTTTTAAAAATTTCTCTTTTAGTTCCTCTTCTGCGTTTATGTAACGTTCGTAGTCGGTAAGGGAAACCTTGGAATCCACAATCATTTTTTTGCCATCGGGCAGATTAATGATTACATCTGGCAATACCCTGGTACCGTCTTCCAAAGTAAAACTTTGCTGTACCGAATATTCCCTATCCTTCTCCAGTCCGGATTTTTCCAATACACGCTCCAATACCAATTCTCCCCAATTCCCCTGTATTTTACTGTCGCCTTTTAAAGCTTTTGTAAGGTTTTCAGCTTCTTGTGTAATCTTTAGATTTTGGTTTTGAAGGTTTAGCAACTGTTCTTTTAGGGCAGAATGTATACTGATGCTTTCTTTTTGACTTTCCTCCACTTTCTTCTCAAAGTGCTGTATTTTCTCTTGTAAGGGGGTCAATATATTCTTTATGTTCTCCTTGTTCTGTTCGGTAAACTTGCTACTTTTTTCATCCAAGATTTTATTGGCTAGATTTTCAAATTCTTTGGTGAATTTTTCTTGGAGTTGTTCTACTTCTTGTTTTTGTTCTTTGTTTTTTAGGTATAGGTTTTCCAAATCAGCTTCATTACGGGTAATTTGATTGCCCATTTGTTCTTTTTCAGATCGTAACTGATTTTTTTCTTCTTCAGCGGCAGTTATTTTTTTATCTAGGATTGAGACATAATTTTGAAGTTGTTGCTCTCGTTCAACTAGGGCGCTTTGCTGAGATTTGGTTTTGAGATTCTTAATATAGTCACCAAGAAAATAACCAATGACAAGAAATATCAATCCGATAATAATATACAAAAGGATTCCGTCCATTAACTTAAATTGTTTGAAGTAAAGATAAAGGTTTGACTTTAAAATGGCACTGGATTGATTCCCTGATTTTTCTTAATTCCGATACTTTAATAAACCGGAAATGGATAAGATTTAAACGTGATTACACCATACAACGGAAAAAATGCATACATCCAAATAATACTTCTTTAGGAGGGGAAAATTCAGGTTTTATGACCTTGAAACACGTAAACAATGATTTGGAAGTATAAAAAAGGTCTTCATTTTTTAATTTTAAAAGACCCGGTTTCGGGATCAAAGGTAATGGTGTCTGTCGGGAAGAGACGTTCGAAGCTTTTGTCGGAGATTAAATCACAGGGCTGCCCAAAAGTGTTGTTTTCATTATCCAATATCAACATACTATCACACAGTTGTATGGCTACTTCTATCTCGTGGGTAGTAAACAAAATAGTTTTGTTGGTTTCATGGGCTATGGTTTTCAACAATTTTAAAATATGTGCTTTGTGGTATAGATCCAAATGAGATGTTGGCTCGTCCAATAACATTATAGAAGTGTCTTGTGCCAACGCCCGAGCAATCATTACTTTTTGAAGTTGTCCATCACTTAATTCATAGCACTTTTTATATTGTAGTGACTCTAGCTCCACCATTTTAATCGCCTCTTCAGTTTTTAACTTATCGTTGGGTGATAATGTTCCGATCCAGTTTGTATACGGTTGCCTTCCCAAAGCTACCAACTCCAAAACGGTAAGATTTTTTGAGGCGATTGGTTCCGTAAGAACCACGCTAAGCTCAGAGGCAAGTTCCAATGCACCATGTTCTTCAAGCGATTTGTCGTTTAAAATAATATTGCCTGAAAGTTTGGGTTGAACTTTACCCAAGGTACGTAGCAAGGTTGATTTGCCAATTCCATTTATCCCAACTATAGCAGCAAGTTTCCCCTTCAACAAGGAAAAATTAATTCCTTGCACAACAATAATCTGATGCTTTTTATTTCGATATCCTATGGTAAGGTTATCTGCTTTAAGTGCGATATGTTCTTCGGTAGAGTTAATATGTTGATGTTTAAAAATTTATTGATTTATTAAAATACCATTTTCTTTTTTCGAACCAATAACCAAATTACTACTGGCGCCCCAATAATCGATGTAATTGCATTTATAGGCATTACATACACTGTTGTGGGCAATTGGGCCAAGGTGTCGCAAAGCAATAATAAGATAGCGCCATAAACCAACACAGCTGGCACTAAAACCCTATGGTCAGTGGTATTGAAAATTTGTCGAGTTAAATGGGGAACAGCTAAACCTATAAATGCGATAGGCCCAGCAAAAGCGGTAACACCACCGGCCAACAAACCGGTAGCAATGATAATTACAAAACGGGATTTCTTAATCGCTACCCCCATGCTTTTTGCATAATTTTCACCCAGCAATAAAGCATTCAAGGATTTGATGGAAGCTACACTAAGAATTATACCTACGATAATAATCCCAAACAGCAGTGATAATTGCTGCCAGGATAAGTTTCCCACACTACCAAAAGACCAATAGATGTACTGCTGTAATTTTTCTGCATTGGTAAAATAGGAGAGTACACTTACAATAGCCGCTGTGATACTTCCAAACATCAATCCAATAATAAGTAATGCCATGGTATCCTTTACTCTGGAGGCGACCACCATTACTGCCAAAAGCACCAAAAAACTGCCTATACTTGATGCTAAGGCCAAAGAAACATCATTGATAAGTCCAAAAGTTAACACTCCTGAAAAAAGAGAAGACCCCATGATCAACAGGGCCGCACCTAAACTCGCTCCAGAACTGATACCTAAAACAAATGGTCCTGCCAATGGATTACGAAACAAAGTTTGCATCAATAAGCCACTGAGTGAAAGTCCACTCCCCACTAAAATGGCTGTTAAGGCTTTTGGAACCCGATAGTTCCAAATGATATATTGCCAGGAATCGTTTTTAACCGACCCTCCAAACACTGAATTAAAGGTGTCCTTTATTGGAATTGAAACAGAACCGAAACTAATGTTGATTCCAAAACATACTACCAATGCAAATAGCAGAAGAATAAAGGGAATTCGATATGTTTTTAAAGTGTTCAATTATTCCAATGGTTTAAAAAAGAACGGTTGGTGGTGTGGTAATAGTTCTGGATGAAAAATATGAATAAGGTCTTTAAGTACCAAATCGGGTCTATTGGGACCAACTTCATAAAAAAGTAACCCTCCCGTTTGTCCTTTTGCAATGGTATTGGAGTACACATTCTTTTTCTTAAAAGCACCAAATTGCTGGTAATGCTTGTTAGCTTCAGTCATTTCTTTATAGGAGGTATGCATGGAAGGGTTTAACCAAAATTCTGCTTCTCTTCCCTGCTCCAACACACTTTCGAGACTTAAAGAAATACTGCCTGCTTCATTTGTATCCTTCCATAAGTAATTGGTATGGGCATCTTCTAAAAATCGGGCCATCCAACTTTTTCCTCCTGCCACATGCCAAACATCCTTAAATAGTCCACCACTTAAGACCGTAGGTTTTTTGGTTGCTTTTAAACCCAATAATTTGGCATTGTTGTATGAGTCCGCAATGGAATTAAAAATGCTATCAGCTTTTTTTTCGGCATTGAAGAAAGGAGCAAAAAATTTGATCCATTCTGCTTTACCAAGAGGACTTTCCTCTATCCAATCTCCGTTGTATACTACTGGAATATGGGAACGTTGCAAGGTCTCGTATGCCTTATTTTGGTTATCGATACCAAAGCCAACTACTACATCTGGGTGTAACGCAATAACCAATTCAGTGTTTATGGATTCGTTGTTACCCAGTTCCTTAATTAAGCCGTTATCTATCCGTTCCCTGGTGTCTTTGGATGAAACAAATTCGGTATTAGTAAACCCAACCAATTTATGATCTACCCCCAATGCCTCCAAGGCTGGGATATGGGTTGTTGAGGTGACCACGATCCTTTCCACGGGAACGGTGATTATGGCATCGTAATCATCTCTTTTTAAGCTTGTTGATTCACTTTTTTCTTTTGGTACCAGGGCATAGGTGTAAGTTGTCTCTGAGCCTGGCCATGGCGATGAAACTTTTATGAAAGTAATTCCAGAACTGGATTTTTCTATGGTAAAACCTTGTGCGTAGCTATTTTCTACTTTTTCAGATTTGTTGGCAACAGGAAAGATGTCTTTTTTTTCCGGTTTGCAAGCAAAAAAAGTAACAACAAGCACTAGGGCAACAACTTTGTTCAAGGCTGTGATTTTTGTTTATCATCCAAAAGTAATGTTATTTCATCTTCGACAAAATAAATGGCCAGATTGTTTAACTACTTTACAATAAAAATGAACAGATTGTGTAACTTCGCATCGAATTTTGGTTCATATTGCATTTGAGTGATAGGATTAAAAGGGAATCCAGTGAAAAACTGGAACTGTTCCCGCAACTGTAAGCTTTGTTCCTTGTTAAGGGATGCTTGCTACAACTTCAAAACCACTACCTGCTTATTTCAGGTGGGAAGGTACGTAGCAGGACGCAAGTCAGGAGACCTGCCAAATTCAAAACATAATTGTTAAACTTTCGGGATAAAAGTTTACGTATGGGTAAAGACATACTAATCTCCCGTTTATTGAATTAAACGAAATGAACAAAAGACTTTTTGGCCTTTATGCATCGATGTTGATGTATACTGGAGTTGCTGCACAAGAACAGCAAAAGGACACCTTATCCGTTCAAGAATTGGATGAAGTAGTGGTAAGTGATTCCCGTTTTCAACTTAAAAGAGAAAATTCTGGCAAAACGGTAATAAAGATAACAACTGAAGAATTGGAAAGGAGTCAAGGTAAGACTGTTGCCGAGGTTATCAATGCCAAGAGTGGGATTGAGATAGCGGGCAGTAGGGGAAGAGATGGCGTTGTATTGGGTGTCTTTGCCAGAGGCGGAAGAGGGCGTCAAGTACTGGTGGTTATAGATGGAGTGAGGATTTCGGATCCTTCCTCTTTCTCCTCGGAATATGATTTGAGATTACTTTCTCCTGCAAATATAGAATCGATAGAAATTATTAAAGGGGCTGCAAGTACACTCTATGGAACCAACGCAGCCACTGCGGTTATTAATATTATCACTAAAGAGGCTTCAGATAAAAAGATATCGGCAAATTTTCAATCCAGTATCGGCACTAATCAAACTTCGAAAGACCAGGATTATACTATTTCTGATTTCTCAAATAGTGTTCGGATTAGTGGTACTTTGGCAAAACTCACCTATATGGCAGGGTTTACCAACAGGTATACGGACGGGCTTTCGGCCATAATCACTCCTGGGAATGAAAAAGATGATTTTTCAAATATCAGCACAGACATAAAGTTGGGATATCGTTTTACAGATGTATTTAGTATTAAATTATATGGCAGCCAAACGAAGGTTAACACGGCTTATGACGAATCATTTGGACTTATTGATGCCCCTTACGAATTTATTAGCAAGCAAGAGCGTATTGGTCTTTCTACGATATTAAATTATCAGAACGGGGCGGTACAGGCCAATGTTGCCTATACCGATTATGATTCGGAAAATATAAGTGCT
>CAXMOE010000113.1:0-412 GCA_964194835.1 uncultured Flavobacteriaceae bacterium
GTCCCCATAATGATCAGGTCTACCGCCTTTTCTGTTTGCACCTCTAGGATGGTCTCTACCAAATTGCCTGTTCTAGTGGTGAACGTTAGGGGTGTTCTTAGATTACGCCCGTAGTCCTGCTTCATTTTGGCTACCTTGGCCAGTAAAATTTCCTGTTCTGAACTTCCTATAACAGCGTCGGAGATATAAAGTAATATGATTTCTATGTTTTGATCCAGGTTCACAAAATTAATTGTGTAGTCCAACGCATTATTAGCTTCGTTGGAGAAATTGGTTGGAACCAGTATTTTTCTGAGTTTGTCCATAATGTAATCTTTTGTTTTTCTGTTTGGATAATTAATAACTCTCAATTCAAAGGTCAAAATTATTCCATATAGAATTTAGGATACATGACGGTTGTCATGTTTTGGAT
>CAXMOE010000113.1:422-5983 GCA_964194835.1 uncultured Flavobacteriaceae bacterium
GCATAAAAGTCTCGTTTGTTATATTTATAATGAACTATCCGATAATTGTTGCAAAAGAATATAGAGATAGAAAAAGTTGTCGGCCATTTACTTTATTAAATTACTATCTTGGATTAAAATAGGTTTGAACAGAGGTATAGTGTTCTGTTTATATGTTTGTCTACAGGAATAAAGTTACTTAGGTCTCTTTATTCTGTATTTGTAATCCATTAAAAAATAACATTGATTGGAAAACGAGTAAAAGGTTTAGGAGAAATAGTACTGCGGGTAACTGATATGCAGTTGATGAAAACATTTTATCAGAATATCGTGGGCTTGGAACTAGTCCGTGAATCAAAGGATTTTGTTTTCTTTAAAATTGCGGATGGATATGGAGGCCATACTCAAACCTTGGCATTATTTGCTACAACGAATTTAACGGCTTTTGGATCGGAGCTCAAAAATATAGAGGCTGCCCATACAAGCTTACATCACATTGCACTGGAGATCGATAAATCTGATTATGCTGAAGTGCTTAACATATTATCCCAGGAAAACATTGAAGTGGTCACCAATGTATTTGAATGGGTAAAATGGAAATCAATATTTATAAAAGATCCAGAAATGAATATCGTAGAATTTGTATGTTACGATGCGACTATTTAGATAATAACATTCATTAATATGCCTAAAAGCTGACGGCAAAAAAAGAAAATCATAGTCTAAACTTTATAAGCAATTATGAAATACTCCTGGATTTTATTAGTAGTCCTTTCCACTTTCAATCTTTTTGCCCAAGATATTGAAATACGGGGAACTGTCTTTAACGATAAGAATGGCAATAGCATAAAAAACCAAGGGGAGTTAGGCGTGCCAAACGTAGTAGTTTCAGACCAATTGAATACTTTTATTACTGATAAAAATGGAGACTTTATTTTAACTTCCAGTACTGACTTCCCATATATATTTATCACACAACCCACGGGCTACGTCGGGAAGTATTATTATCCAAAAGCCCCAATAGTGAAAATTCCAATTCAGAAAGACAAAGACCAGGCCCATTTCAAATTTATTCATGCCTCAGATACCCATATCGACTCCCTTAACATCCCTCGTATGAACCGTTTTAGAGAAATGGCTGATTCAATTGGGGCAGATTTTATTGTGATTTCGGGAGATTTAATTCGAGATGCCCTGAGGGTTAAGGTAGCAACTGCCAGCAATTATTATGAAATGTATTTGAAGGAAATTGAAAAATTTAAAATGCCTGTATATAGTGCGGTTGGTAATCACGAAATTTTTGGAATTGAAAGGGATAAATCCCTGGTTAGCTCGGATCATCCACTTTATGGAAAAAAAATGTTCCGGCATTATCTTGGTCCAAATTACTATTCCTTCAACTATGGTGGTTTTCACTTCATTGCATTGGACGGGGTAGATTATCAAAATCTGTATTACTTCGGGGGGGTAGATTCACTTCAACTTCAATGGTTGGAAAATGACCTAAAGTATATTCCTTCCGATATACCCATAATAACGTTCAATCATATTCCTTTTGTGTCGCCAGGGTTTTCATTTCAGAACTTCGAAAACGATCCTTTTTATGGGCCCCAATTACTGATACAAGACAAAACTCACCAACACAGGCATATCGTATACAATTTCGCCGAGGTAAAAACCCGAATTGGAAACCGGCCCTACCCACTTGCCCTTTCAGGGCATTACCATGCCGCTCAAGAAGGGCTTTTAAAAGATTCAAACACCTTATTCGCACAAACATCTGCCATTAGTAGGCCCGATGAATTTGATTATTACGGTTTTAAAGTACGCTCTGGCTTTACATTGTATGAGATGAAAGAAGGGAAGATTATATCGAGCAAATTTATTCCCCTTAATTTTGAATGAAAGAATTGGAAATCACCTAATTCAAAAATGAACAGAAAAATCTAAGTTGGGTATTTAACTTATAAAGAATCTATGAAACGGACATTGATATTTTTGCTTGTTTGTACCCTCTTAATTTTTGGTTGTACAGACGATGATTTTTCCAAGGAAATCCCAAAATGTATACAAGAAAACATAAATGACATCGCCAATGGCGAAGTCTGGAATCCCCCCGCCAAAATATACAGCTATCAATACAACGAACAGAAGGTGTATTATTTTCCACCAAGATGCTGTGATATCCAGAGCACATTGTACGATGAAAATTGTACTTTTATATGTGCCCCCGATGGGGGCATCACTGGAAACGGTGACGGACAGTGCCCCGCCTTTTTTGCCGAAAGAACAGACGAAAAATTAATTTGGGAAGATAACAGAAAATAAGGCGTATAAAATGAACTGATTATGAGACATATCTCCAAGCTGGTAATTGTAATTGCTGCCCTAGGTCTGCTTAATTGCAACACCAAAAAAGAAAAAGAATCCAACGCCTCGGAAATAGCGGTAGAGTTGATGGAATCAACATCAGTCGCGTCCAAAGATTGGATATCCCAAAGAGTGAAAAATGCCCAAGAAAGATTGGCAACCACCAAGGCAGGACAAATTCTGTGGAAAGCAATTGAACAGCATGGGGGGCTACTGCGTTGGTATGCCAATGGTTCCATACATTTTCGGTTTAACTACAAAAACCTAAAGACAGGCGGACCAGATACCTACCAAACCATTGATACCTGGTCATCAAAGGCAAGACATCAACTTGTTTCGGATACCACCATTGAATATGGATGGGATGGAGAGAAAGCCTGGAAATACCCGCATGATGCTGAAGTGAAAGAAAACCCACGCTTTTGGGCTCTTACCCCGTTCTATTTTGTGGGTGTACCTTTTGTTGTTACCGACAAAGGGATTACCCTGGAATATCAAGGAGAAATATCTTTTGAAGAAAATAACTATCATCAAGTACGTGTAAATTTTGCCAGTGAGGTTGGAGATTCCCCAGATGATTTTTATGTGCTGTATATCGATACTAACACCTACAGGATCGGAGGCCTGAGATATATTGTTTCCTATCCCGGTTTTTATGAAAAAGGCCAGCATGGCGCTGAAAAGCACATGACCTACTATGGGGAGCAAACTATTGACGGAATCGTATTTCCCCAATCTATAAAAACGTATGTATGGGATGGTAGTGCACCCCAAGAACACACTACCACCATTTTAATCTCAGACCTCGAATTTAGGCCAGATACTCCTCCTAGCTATTTTGATGTACCCGAAGGAAGTAGGGTAATGGAAGGCTATTCATTTGATTAATTGTTTTGCAAAAAATGCGTACCCATAAATAATATGAGCGGAAACACTAAAACTAACATGATGACAGTCCCCTATTTCGCAATACGAAGTATCTATAAAAGTTAAAGATTAGCAACAATATTGTCTGTATTAGCACTCATATTCAATTATTGACTTCTATAAGTAAGATTATACCTACTATTCATGTAGGATTTACACGCTATACTGCAATACTTTGTCAACAAAATAGTTATTAACTTAACAGTGGTTTCCTTTATGTCAAAGGAAAATTGGGTAAATTACTCCCTATCTGCTAAGCCTGAATTGGAATGAGAAATATAGCCTTTCTATTGAGTTGTTTATTCTTGGGTACTTTCACCCAAGTCGAAGCACAATCCGATGCGAGTGGACCCCAGGATTCCTCAATGAAAATTACGGATCCAAACAGCACTACCGTCTGGACCCTCCCCAACCCAGTTGAAATGGAATGGTCAACCTCAAATATTGACCAAGACAAATCCATACGGTTCTTCCTGGTAAAAGGGGAAACGGTAGTACAAGAGCTTGGCATCTTTAAGAATACCCAGTCCATAAGCGGGGTCGATTTGAGAAGAGGTCTCCAATCGGGGGATACCTATAAGGTGATGGGAATTGAGCTCAATCCTGAAAATAAGTACCATGTTGCTAAATTTGCCACCCCATTTTTTTCAATATATAAACCCCCACGAATCATAAAACCGAAAGTAGAAGTGGCAGTAGTGGAAACCATAGCTGCAGCAGTTGTGGAAGCACCAAAAGAAATTATCCCTGAGCGGGTACAGTTCCAAGGTAGGGATATTTCCTATATAAAGGAGTTGGCCGTGGTAGGAGAAGATATACAAATTAATCTATGGGATCATAGTAGGGTAGATGGCGACATCGTATCCATATATCTCAATGGGGAAGCGGTGGTTACAAAATATCACCTTACCTATGACAAAAAACGATTTGACGTGAAATTGGACGCCTCCAAACCTAACGATCTGTTCCTATATGCACATAATCTGGGGAAATTTCCCCCCAATACCGTCTCCATAGAAATTACCGACGGAACTAATTCCGAAAATATTATCCTGAACTCCGATCTTAAAAGTTGCGAGGCCGTTTTGATCACGGTCAATAAGTAAACTCTGAGCTATCTTGTTTTACTGTATCTTTAAATGGTTATCCGGATCTTGAATATATCATTAAGGTTAAATGTGGGATTCGAATTTTTTTTGCTATTTTTAAAACCCCATCAAATTCTGGGTTTTGACTTTTTAATGCCAATTAAATAACAGGCCTTGAATAAATTTAAATTAGTATTCCTTTTTTTTGTCGTTAGTTGCTGCTATTGTTGTTCGGACAGCCAGACCAATGAAGATAGTGACATTGCAAGTATAAATGATACGAACCCTGGCTCCAGTTCGGTAAATCCTGGATCAACAAACACCAATCCTGTTAATACAGATGATCTTTCAGGTACAGATTTTAATATTTTGTTTGTTGGAAATAGTCTTACCTATACCAATGACCTTCCCGAACTTGTAAAGGAAAATGCCATGCTAAAAGGAATTACCGTGGGGACCAAAATGATCGCAGCGCCCAATACCGCCATCATAGATCATTGGATCGGTGGTGAAGTTCAGGTAGAAATTACCAGTAAAAAGTTCGATTTTGTGGTAATTCAACAAGGACCTTCATCCCAAGCATACGGAAGGGAAGTGCTCATTGAGTATGGAAAAAAATATGCTGACCTATGTAATGAGAACGATGCTAAACTTGCTTATTATATGGTTTGGCCATCTATTGGTTGGTACCATACTTTTGATGAAGTCATACAAAATCATCGGGATGCAGCAGCAATTAATGAAGCCATCTTATGTCCGGTTGGAGAGAAATGGAAAGCACATTTCGATTTAACCAACAATTTTGATTACTACGGCCCAGACAATTTTCATCCTTCACTATTGGGCAGCCAAGTAGCAGCAAATATAATTGTTGAATCTTTGTTCGCAAGACAAAGAGATAACTGAAAATTATAATATACCAAAGGGTATATGAATTTTGGATTGCAATGCCTGTTTTGTACCACCCCGACATTAGAAAATCACAAACTGTTTCCCAGTTTTAACCATTTTTTAATTTAAGTATAACACCCGCTGGAATATTTAACACTTCTTTAGTTGTACCGAACGGTCCGTTTGTTTACATTTACCCCATGAACATAAGGCACGACAGGGAAAGAGTACTTGAATCCGGGTTTCATTTGTTTTGGGCCAATGGGTATAATAAGCTGGGGGTAGATGAAATCTGCAGGACCACAG
>CAXMOE010000113.1:5993-8652 GCA_964194835.1 uncultured Flavobacteriaceae bacterium
AGAAAAATTACATAGGATGTATGCTCGGTAATACGATGTCCGAAATGGGATCGGCTAACGAATTGGTTAGTACCGCCACGGCTAGGGTATTCGAAAGTCTTTTGGGCGTGTTGGAACCTGTAGTACAGGAAGCACAAAGCGATGGCGATCTTAATCCTGCCATCCCTTCCAAAGCGCTGACGGAGTTACTACACACCACATTTTTTGGGGCACTTACCAGGATAAAGAGCACCAAAGATTGTTTGCAAGGAGCAACAACAATGACTATTCTAATAAAATCATTAAAAACTGTATAAAATGACAACAATAGCACGGGAAATTGAAATCGATGCCACCAAGGAAGAAGTATGGAAAGCCATCTCCAGTTTTGGCGATATCTGCCACGCCAGTCCGGGAGTCCTAAAATCCTATGTAACCTCCGAGCAAAAAGAGGGAGTAGGTGCCACACGCCATTGCGATTTTGCCATGATGGGCGCCACCGCGGAAGAGCGGATACTAGAATGGAAGGAAGGCGAATCCCTAAAAATTGAGATCTATGAACTCAAAAAACTACCCGGTATAAAAACCATGATGGCAGATTTTATGGTCCGTTCCGAAAACAATAAGACCATTCTTAGGGCAGACCTGCACTATTCCATGAAGAACGCTTTTTTTGACATCATGAATGCCTTGATGATGAAAGGGATGAACACCAAGAATTGGAATACCGTGCTTGCCGGCCACAAAAAATATATAGAGACAGGGGAAAGGGTGGTAAAGGACACTATTTTGGAAATGGACAAGGTCATTGCTTTAGACTAAAATAAAGCCGGGGAACCGATATGGATTAAAACCAGTCGTCATAACTTGGGGCAATAAAGAGTGTTTCCATGCAATAATTGGGCAGGGGTTTGAAATATTTATTATAATTTTAAACAAATACCGTACAGCATGTTCGGCGACTACATCTTTATTTTTGTATTTCTGCTGTGCTTTGCACTCATCGTCAGGATCTTGGTCCTTCTCGTTAAAAGAAATCATAAAAAAGTCCGTGCAACCTTAGAGACGCTGATTATGATCATTGCAGGGTATTTAGTGGTCTTGATCCTGATATCGGTAAGCTCTCCCCAGCGAATACTCAAGCTTGGGGAAACATTGCGTTTCGACCATTGGGGCATTGCCGTGGAGAAAGTTGATCTTTTTTCGTATTCTGTCGGCAACTTGGAGCAGGAGAAAAAGTTGGTCCTAACTTTTAGGGTGTCAAATAACGCAAAACGTGCGAACCAAAGGACCCGGGATATTGAAGTGGGTGTATATGATGCTGATTGGCGGAGGTTTCAGATGTCCGCTCCAGGGCAAAAAGCCTACGTGGTTGCACACGGTCCCCAGCCGGGGTTTGACACCGAACTGGCCCCGGAAACCTCCTTCCTTACCACCCGCGTGTTTAGCCTTCCAACCACCGGCCAGGAATTACGGATAACGGTTTCCCATGGGCTATGGCCCGGTCGACTCATAATTGGAAGTGAGGTAGGTCTATTTCACAAACCAACCTACATTCGATTGCTTAAACCCTAAGGATTCCCCAATTCTATGATGCCGTTATTCAACTAGTGTCGTAGTACTGGATAAAATCTATGAAAACGTGTTTTTATCTGGAAATAATAAAAGATAAACAACTACTTTTAGGTAGATATAACGCATTAGGCACAAGCAAAAATTTATAAAATTGAACGTTGAAAAGATTTATCCTGAAATTAACGAGGTTTACTTTATAGAAAGTCATACCCTTATTCATATTCTATCTGGAAAAGGTAGTATTCAAGTCGATTTTAATAATTACTTTGATTGGCAAGAAAAAGCCATTTTCCTTGAAAAAGGTCAATATATTAAATTTCTATCAAGTGACTTTGTTGTTAGAAGAATTGAATTTTCAGATGAGTCAAAATTTTTTAGCGAAGAAGTTCGAGTATTGTTTAAACACCTAATTTCATTAGGCTACATCAACTTAATGGAATGTGAAGACTGTAAAACTTTTTTGGCAGAATCAGTACTTGCTCAAAACGCTGCCGATATTATCGATATCTCATCAAAACAGTGGTATTGGCAAAATCCTTTTAACGCCAACAAAGAAGAGTATCAGATCATTTTTGATACTAAAGACATTATTGATAAAGAATATTTCAATCATTTAACAAGTGCAGACCTTGTAAGCCTGATGAGTCAAAGAGGATATAACGCGCAAGCTTTAATAAAGGATAAAATCGGAATGTCGATTAAAAACTTATTGAATGCTAAAAAGCTCAAAGAAAGTCAAAAGGAAATCGCATTTACCGACAAGAACATTCAAGAGATATCCTATGAATTGGGATGTTGGTTACTTTAATCGCGTTTTTAAAAATTCCATTGGACAAACTCCAAATGAATTTAGAAAAAATTTTGATTTTGAAAATAGAGACTTATTTTCTCAGAATATTATCGAACTACTTCAAAAATTTCATACCAAAGAGCGGTCTCTACAGTTTTATGCAGAAAAATTAAACGTATCCGTTAAGACCTTATCCAAAAAGGTTCAATCAAAAATGAATACGTCGCTTGGTCAATTAATTAGGCTTGAACTACTAAATACAGCTAAGATAATGCTTTTGAGTGGAGATACTATTTCGTCTATCGCCTATAAACT
>CAXMOE010000114.1:0-8648 GCA_964194835.1 uncultured Flavobacteriaceae bacterium
ATAAACTACGCCTCCTTCTTGTTGCCCAGTTAGTGGATCCACTGGCGTTAAGGATTGATTTTCGTATCCTCTTAATTGTACCACATCCCTACCGTCCAAAGTAAAGTTGCCCAATCCATCACCTCCTACGAAAAAACGTTCAAAGGGAACATCACCTATATCACTGTTATAATGTCCTAAAAATCCAAATTCAGCATTGGTTCTAAGCACAAGCTTACCAGCTAACCGTGTATACCAATCACCTTTAAATTTAATTTTATAGAATTCCAACCATTTAAAACGTTCTTCCTCCAATTCTTCCAAACGGGCAATCTCTGCAGCAGTGGGGGCGCCTGAATTGGTTACAGATTCAAGTATTTCCTCACTTTCTTCACGTATGGCCTTAAAATCCTTATCCGTGACCCTGTCATTGGGAATATTCTCCCAGGCCCTGCAGAATTTCTAGATATACCTAAGGTATAGCTCAATGAATTGGAACTTCCGTTACCAAAGTTGAACAGACCTGTATTATAATTTTGGAAATCATACAATTGATATCCCACAGAATGTGAAATGGTAAAAAAATCATCTGGCCATCGCACTCGTTTCGCCAAACCTGCAGAAACCCCAGTAATTGAAAACTGTCGGTCCTTATCAACTTCTTGATTTATAAAATCATATTGGAACTGTTGTGTTCTAGAAAACGACAAATTAAAACGTACCGGTTTTTTTCCACCCAACCAAGGTTCAGAGAAATTAAGACTGTACACCCTAAAGGTTCTACTTGCCTGTAAACGTAACGCAAAGGTTTGTCCATCTCCCATAGGTACCGGTTTGTAAGCCTCTCCATTAAAAATATTTTTAATGGAAAAGTTACTAAAGGAAAGTCCTAGAGTACCAATAAAGCCACCGCCCCCATAACCTCCTTGCAATTCTATTTGACTGGAACCAGATTCCACTAGAGTGTATGCTACATCCACAGTGCCTTCGTTAGGATTAGGGTTTTGGATGTCAGGAGTTATTTGTTCTGCATCAAAAAAGCCCAATTGGCCCAATTCCCGTATACTTCGAATAATATCGGCTTTACTGTATTTTTGTCCAGGACGTGTCCTAAGTTCACGAAATATAACATGGTCATTGGTTTTATCGTTGCCCGTTACCGTAACATGGTTCAAAAAGGTTTCCTTTCCTTCAATAATCCTAATCTCAAAATTTATCGTATCGTTTTCTGCAGATACCTCTACTGGGTTAATACTTGAAAATAGATAACCATTATTTTGGTACAGACTGCTTATATCCTCCGGATCCGGTTTAGAATCATCAGCTATACGCTTTCGCAACAAAACACCATTATAGGTAGCACCCTTTTTTATTCCCAGCACCTGTCCTAATTGCCTGTCGTTATATACCGTATTTCCAACAAAATCTATTTTTCCAAAGTAATATTTATTGCCTTCTTCTACTTTTATCCTTACATCTATATTATTGTCGTTCACATTAACTATGGTATCCGACAATATCCTAGCATCCCTATATCCATTTTCGGCATATTTATCTACAAGGGAAGATAAATCCTCTTCATAGTCATCCTCAATGTATTTTGATTTTTTCCAAAAACGATATAACTTCTTCTTTTTGGTATTTTTAAAGGCCTTGATCAGCTTTTTATCCGACAACTGTTCATTTCCTTCAAATTCAATATTGTGTATCTTAACCTTATCTCCCTTTTTTACATTGATCACCATACTCCGAGCGTTGATCTGCGAAGTATCCTTTGCTGTAGCAATGGTTACCCTGGTATTTAAATACCCTTGTTTTTTGTATTTGTTTTGTAGGTAGTTCTTAGTATTGGCAATAAGACTTTCAGTAATTTTCCTTCCTTTCTTAAGATCGGTATCCTTTATAATGTCTTCTACTTTTCTATTTTTAATTCCATATACGGTGACTTTGGACAAGGTGGCACGCTCTAGAATATTCAATTCTAAGAATACTTTATCATCCTCAATATTGGTAATATAAAAGCTTATATCACTAAACAATTCCAGTCCCCACAATTTGTTTATAATTGCACTGATCTGTTCTCCTGGAAGCGTAATTGGCTGCCCAACCCTAAGACCCGTATAGGTTTTAACGGTCTGTTCATTATAACTCTGCAAACCTGTTACCTCAAGACCTCCCAGAATATACTTTTTCCCATCTTCATAGGAAGTTTCCTGTGCCGCGGCTATAGTGGTAAAAATAAGTAGTAGAAATGTAATTAAAAGTTCAAAGGATATGAACTTTTTCATATCGCTATTTGAGTTGTTCGCTAGTTTTTCCAAATCTTCGTTCTCTGTTTTGGTAATTTAAAATTGCCTCTACCAAATGATGCTCGCTAAAATCGGGCCAAAATACATCAATAAAATATAATTCAGCGTACGCTATCTGCCAAAGTAAAAAATTGCTTATCCTATGTTCCCCACTGGTACGGATAAGCAAATCCACGTCTGGTAAATTGTGCGTGTAAAGATGGTTATTAATAATGGCTTCATCAATATTTTCGGGAGAAATTATATTATTTTTAACTTTGATACTTATCTGTTGCACGGCACTTTTAAGCTCTTCACGAGCTCCATAACTTAAGGCAAGTGTTAGGGTCATTCCAGTGTTTTTACTAGTTGTTTCCATAACCTCTTTTAGCTCCTTATTGGCTCTCTTGGGCAAGGAAGCAATATCTCCAATGGCGTTAAGTTGAATGTTATTTTTATTTAGTGTTTTGAGTTCTTTCTTTAACGACGAGACCAACAATTTCATCAAGGTATCTACCTCAAGTTTTGGTCTTTTCCAATTTTCAGTTGAGAAGGTGTATAAAGTGAGATACTGTAATCCTATTTTTGCACATTGCTCAACGGTGTCCCTAACCGTTTTTACACCGTGTTCATGACCAAACACCCTAAGTTTCCCCTTTTGTTTGGCCCATCTACCATTCCCATCCATGATTATGGCAAGATGCCTTGGTAGGTTATGGTCTTTAATATCGTCTATAATGCTCATAATAATGTTACTCGAAACAATCGGTACATGGCTTTCTTCCAAATGTATACGTCAGGGTTACTCCAGAGAACACATACCAATCGTCACTAAAAATATTTCCAAATCTAAACTGTTCAAAATTTGACCCCTCAGGATTACTGCCGTCCAAGTTATCCGTAAATGTGTATCTGGCCCCAATTTCAGCACCCAATATTAAATATTGATTTAATCGGGCTTTTATTCCAACAGTCATTGGTATGGCAAATGAGCCGTCCTCTTGGTCAATCTCTTGCGCCTGTCCCGCATTAAAATAATGATAATTATACCTAAAATAGGTGATACCAGTATATAAATAAGGAGTAAAGGCCGGTCCCAATTGATGAAGATTGTACTCCACAAAATTAAATTCCAAGCCAGCTGACAACTCCTTAACCGAGTTTTTTAATTCATAACCTCTCTGTTGTCTTGATGACAGATTGGATTTTGAATCATCAGCCGTAAACCTTCCATAGATTGCACTGCCACGCCATGCATAGCGTTTACTTATATTCCATTTAGCAACTCCCCCAAACGCAATGCCCGAAGGTGAGATATAATTTGTCTTCCCTACATCACCAATATTGTTGGCCCCTCCTGCAAAAAGTCCTATTTCATAGGTCTGTGCACCTAGTTCACCAACTATGAATAAGAGAGTTACCACAATAAATGTTCGCATAAATCCTAAAAGTTTGCAAATATAACAATTTCAGCAATTTACCCTACTGAATTATTGTATTCTTGTTCTCTTTTGATAAACAACTTTTAGTGTCATTTATTGCTTCAGGATAGTATCAATTACGCCTGTCTTCCCCCCATAATAATTTGTTCCGAAGTGTTTTTAGGAAACTTTCAGATTTAAACTCAATCATTTTAATGATAAAATCTGCCTTACTCACGGTAATTTCCCTGCCATTCTCCATAGTGGCAATCCTGGAATCCAAGGACACCAAATGATTCTCCTCCCTCCCGGACACCTTTAACCGAATAATTGTATCATCCGAAATAACCAAGGGCCTGGCATTTAGATTATGCGGAGCTATAGGGGTTAAAATTAAAGATTTAGCAGTTGGAGCAATCACGGGACCGCCACAGCTCAAGGAATATCCTGTTGAACCTGTGGGTGTTGCTACAATCAACCCGTCTGCCCAGTACGAGGTTAAATATTCATCGTTAAGATACGTTTCAACCGTTATCATGGAGGTAGTATCCTTTCTACTTACGGTTATTTCGTTAAGGGCAAAATTTAGTTCCCCAAATTCAGACACATCAGAATCTGTATTTACTTTCACAAGACTTCTTTCTACAATGGTATACGCACCCCCCACAAATTCCCGTACCATCTTCCTAACATCCTCTTTTTTATAAGTAGACAAAAATCCCAAACGTCCGGTGTTTACACCGACTATAGGAATACCTAAATCACAAACATAGGTTATCGCCCTTAATACTGTACCGTCGCCCCCAAAACTCACAAACATATCAAAAGAGATATCCAAGCCTTTGGAATCGGTAAAGGAATTGTATTGACTTATATTTCGTGAAGTGGACAAAAAAGAATGGAAATCCTCCTCCAAATAAACTTCTGCCTTTTCCTTGGCAAGTTCATCCAAAAGTTCTATAACATAGTCCAAAGTATTTTCCTGATATGTTTGACCGTAAATGGCAACCTTCATAATTGCTATACATTTAGGTATTTATCCAAATAATCGGAACGCTTTTTTAAATCCTCTAAAAACTGATCCTCATTATTTCCAAAAAGCACGTTGTAATTATACCTTCTAAACGTTTGGATAATTTCATTGAAGTTTGTAGCATCAATTTTTATGGTTATTTCTACAATATCATTATAAATATTGGTAATAAACCCACCTATTAATTTTGCATTATTACTTTCAACAATTTGGGCGATCTCACTGAAAGAATAGTCTTTCATCCCCTTTGACATGACCAAAATTCCACCAGGTTCTGTAAAAAAAGGAGAGTCTAAACAAAACCCTACGATGTCGGTAAGATCATAATATCCAATAACTTTTTCGTTCTCGTCCAATACAGGTAAAAGGTTAGCTTCATTTCTTGCGAAGATTTCCAACACATCCAACCATGAATTTTCTTTTCTCACAAAGAAAGATTCCAAATTATATCTGAAATCCTCAACCTTTTGGTTTTCATCAAAATTTTTCAAATCATTTTCACCCAATACTCCCAAGAATCTGTCTTTCTCTGTAACGGCCACATGGGAAAATGTGCTGTCCTTAAAAAATTGGATTACATCTTTTAATGAATCCTCAATCTTAAAGACCGAAACATCACTAATAATATGGGTATGTATCAGCATAACTTTAAATTATAACGCAAATTACTAATTTTAAATATCAAAAGGCATGCCTAATTTGTATTTTTGTGCTCACTAAAATAGATTTCCTATAATGACAAAACTAAGTGTTAACGTAAATAAAATAGCTACGCTAAGAAATGCACGTGGTGGCAATGTACCTAATCTACTAATGATGGTTGCGGATATTGAGGATTTTGGGGCACAAGGTATAACCATACACCCCCGACCAGATGAAAGACATATTGGATATAAGGATGCAAGGGATCTCAAAAAAATAGTTTCCACAGAATTAAATATAGAGGGAAATCCTATCCCGAAATTTATTGATCTGGTTTTGGAAGTACGTCCTACCCAGGTTACCTTGGTTCCAGATGCCGTTAATGCTATAACCTCCAATGCTGGATGGGATACGGTAAAGCACAGGGATTTTTTAACAGATGTAATTGCAACCTTTAAAAAAAATGGGGTTAGAACATCAATTTTTGTCGATGCCGATATCGAAATGGTGAAAGGTGCCACCAAAACCGGAACAGACAGAATAGAACTATACACCGAAAGTTATGCCAAGGCATATGAAAACGGAAATAAAGATGGAGTAAAACCATTTGTTGAAGCTGCAAAGGTTGCGCACCAATTAGGAATGGGTATCAATGCGGGGCATGATCTTAGTTTGGATAACATTAAACATTTTAAGGAAGAAGTTCCCCATTTATTGGAAGTTTCTATTGGGCATGCACTTATTTGTGAATCTCTTTACCTTGGAATCGAAAACGTAGTAAACATGTATTTAAACCTTTTAAAGTAATGCCATTATTACATTCGAATATTTTGGGCAAGGGCAAACCTTTATTGATCTTGCATGGTTTTTTGGGGATGTCGGACAATTGGAAAACATTAGGTTCCCTTTATGCCTCAGCAGGTTTTGAGACACACCTTATTGACCAACGCAACCATGGAAAAAGTTTTCATTCGGATGATTTTGATTACGACATTCTCACCAAAGACTTAATACACTACATAGCACATCATAACTTGTCAAAAGCAATTGTTCTAGGGCATTCCATGGGAGGCAAAACTGCAATGCAATTGGCCTGTAGTTCCCCCGAACTAGTTGAAAAATTGATAGTTGCCGACATAGCACCCAAATATTATCCTCCCCACCATAATGCTATTTTAAATGCTCTCAACGCACTGCCATTGCACCACATAAGTTCTAGGGGACAGGCCGACAAGGAACTGTCCCAATATATTCCCGAGTTTGGGATCCGACAGTTTTTATTAAAAAATTTGTATTGGGCCGATAAGGAAAAAATGGAATTTAGATTCAATCTTAAAGTATTGAGCAATAAAATGGAAGAGATTGGGGAAAATATTTCTTCCACAGCCACTTTTATTGGTCCCACTCTTTTTTTGCGTGGTGAACATTCCGAATATATATCTCCCGACGACCTTGCAGCAATAAAAATACATTTTCCTTTGGCTTTGGTTGAAACAATTGAGGGTACGGGGCATTGGTTGCACGCAGAAAACCCCAAACAGTTTTATAAAAAATCGCTAGATTTTATGATTTCACAAAAAACAAGGTAATTTATTATGCATGCATAATTTTATTGCCTTGAATATTGCGAGTGTCATAATTTTACTTAATTTTGAGAATACTGAATTAACGATAACTAACTCAAAATTTTATAGATGAAAAAGCTTTGGGCATTACTTGCAATTTTTGGTTTACTCTTTATTTCCTGTAGTGATGATGACATTGTAGATCAAATCACAGTAGACCCGCCTGCCATAGATTACACAAGTGGTTCGGCCAATTTCTCAAATTACGTAGCAGTTGGAAATTCACTTACTGCCGGATATTCAGATCTCGCTCTTTTTGTTGACGGACAGACCGCATCCTATCCCAACATGATGGCGTCGAATTTTGCGCTTGTAGGTGGTGGTGCTTTTAATATTCCTTTTATGGCCGATAATCTGGGTGGTGCTACCTTGGGTGGACAACCGATTTTGGGAAATAGATTATTTTTGTCCTTTGCGTCAGGTGATCCCGTGCCAACTCCGGTTTCTGGTACAGGATCCACTGAAATAAGCAACGCTCTTTCGGGCACATTTAATAATATGGGAGTGCCAGGCGCAAAGAGCTATCATCTTGTTGCTCCTGGGTATGGCAATGTAGCAGGAGTGGCTGCCGGACTTGCAAATCCGTATTATGCCAGATTTGCATCTTCTTCCACTTCAACGGTCCTAGGAGACGCAGCCATGCAAAACCCGTCTTTCTTTTCACTTTGGATAGGCAATAACGATATTTTGGGATTTGCAACCTCAGGTGGAGCTGGAGTTGATCAGGCTGGAAATCTGGATCCAAGCACATATGGAGGCAATGATATTACCGATCCCAACGTTTTTGCAAATGTATATGATGGCCTTTTACAAACCCTTACCGCAAACGGTGCAGATGGAGTTATTGCCAACATTCATGATGTAACATCAATACCTTTTTTTACTACTGTACCCTATAATCCAGTACCCCTGGATGAGGCTACCGCCGCGCTTTTGAACGGGGCATATGCTACTTACAATGGTGGTCTGTTGCAATTACAAGGATTAGGAGCAATTTCTGCGGAGGAAGTTGCACGTAGAACAATTTCATTTGCTGCTGGGGAAGGCAATGCCGTAGTCCTAATTGATGAAGATTTAACCGATTTAACAGGGTTCAACTCAGCCTTGATCAATATGAGACAGGCAACTGCAGAGGATTTAATTGTCTTTACGGCACAGACTATTATTGGGACTTTGGCAAACCCTAATGATCCAACCTCTATCAATGGGGTTGCAGTACCTTTGGCCGATAATTGGGTGCTTACTCCGGAAGAACAGTTATTGGTGTCAACAGCCCTAACTTCCTACAATCAAACCATTGCAGCCTTGGCAAGTGTGTATGATGTAGCTTTCGTGGATGCCAATTCCTTTCTAAACGATATTGATGCCGCAGGTGTTCTACTTTCCGATGGAAGCACGGTTACATCTACATATGGCACTGGGGGTGGATTTTCATTGGATGGAGTTCATCCATCACCTAGGGGATATGCACTTTTGGCCAATTTGTTTGTAGAAACAATCAATGCCAAATATGGCTCAAATTTACCGGGTGTTGACCCACTCGATTATACGGGACTGTACATAAACTAATACAAAATAAATATGTAATTTTAATGGCACCAATAATTGGGTGCCATTTTTTTTAACCTTAAATAGATTACATGAAACTAATTTTAAGAAT
>CAXMOE010000115.1:0-418 GCA_964194835.1 uncultured Flavobacteriaceae bacterium
AAAATGATTTGGAATTAGCAGAACTATTTCTCCCAATCATAAAGGAAAAAGCTCCTACTTTTGATTCCCACATTCTTTTGGAGTATAGAACCCGAGTTGTATCGCTCATCAAGGAGCGAGCAACTTTTGTCGGCGATTTCTGGGATCTTGGAGATTATTTTTTCTTAGCTCCATTGTCCTATAATGAAAAGGCTGTAAAAAAACAGTGGAAGGAAGAAACCCCTGTCATTCTAAACCAATTGATTCAAATATTGGATCCTATTGAAGATTTCTCTTCCGCCAATTTAGAATTAATAACAAAACAATGGATCAACGACAAGGAACTTTCGTTTGGCAAAGTAATGCCTCCCTTGCGCATAGTCCTCGTGGGCGATCAAAAAGGTCCCCATATATTTGATATTTTGGAAGTGCTAGGGAA
>CAXMOE010000115.1:428-8617 GCA_964194835.1 uncultured Flavobacteriaceae bacterium
AAAGTATACAGCGTATCAAACAGGCCATTAAAACAATATAATCTGTTCCATGCTGTAACAATCTTCTAAAAAACACTACAGATATATAGAACACCTTTTTGTATCTTCCATCCCTCAATTAAAAACTTATATCATGGGCAACTTTATTCTTATACCGATTATATTTTTCGGCTTTATTATTTTTATTTCTTCATTCTTCATCGTTAAGCAACAAACCGCGACAGTCATTGAGCGATTTGGTAGATTTAATAGTATAAGACAATCCGGATTGCAATTAAAAATACCAATGGTAGATCGTATTGCCGGACGTTTGACCCTTAAAATACAGCAGCTTGATGTTATTGTGGAAACCAAAACCCTGGACGATGTGTTTGTGAAGCTGAAGATTTCTGTTCAATATGTGGTAATTAAAGCAAAAGTTTATGACGCCTTTTACAAATTGGAATACCCCCATGATCAAATTACTTCCTATGTTTTTGATGTTGTACGGGCAGAAGTTCCCAAAATGAAATTGGATGATGTTTTTGTAAAGAAGGATGACATCGCAATCGCTGTAAAATCAGAATTGCAAGAAGCAATGATAAATTACGGTTTTGACATTATAAAAACTTTGGTTACTGATATTGACCCGGATGCACAGGTGAAAGAAGCCATGAACAGGATTAATGCATCTGAACGTGAAAAAATAGCAGCTCAGTTTGAAGGGGATGCTGCACGTATTCTAATAGTGGAAAAAGCCAAAGCAGAAGCGGAAAGCAAACGATTGCAGGGTCAAGGTATTGCAGACCAGCGAAGGGAAATTGCCCGAGGTCTCGAAGAATCGGTCGAAGTGTTGAATAAGGTGGGTATTAATTCTCAAGAAGCCTCAGCCCTTATCGTGGTGACCCAACATTATGATACGCTACAATCTATAGGTGAGGCTACCAATACAAACCTTATCCTCTTACCTAATTCTCCACAAGCCGGAAGTGATATGCTCAATAATATGGTAGCTTCTTTTACGGCAAGTAATCAAATAGGGGAAGCCATGAAGACACACAATGTAAAAAAACCGAAATAAGGGAAAGAGACCGGAATTTGTAATGCCTTTACACGGTCCTAATTAAAGTATAGATCTAAAAGTAAATATCTGTCTGATTTAATAATAGCCTTAAAAAGGGATAGACATTTATTTGTCCGCTTATTACGTGAAACATTTTATTCACAAAACAACCAAATCGTTATTTCTATTTCGTAATTCTTGAAATATCGCAATAAGTCAGTTGTATCAGTAATTTATACCCCTGTTTAACCATAGAACCATAAGAGATTTAAAAAACGCTTAGAAGGTCTTAGAAACAGTGACCCTCAATAGTAAATACCAATTGCTATATTATATTGAATAGGTTAATTCTATGCTGGTTCTATTGCTGCAATTTTGCCCACGTATCCCTGAGGCCGACTGTTTTATTAAAAACCAGTTTTTCAGGAGTCGAATCCTTATCCACGCTAAAATATCCAATCCGTTGAAACTGAAAACGGTCTTCAATCTTGGCCTCTTTTAAACTTGGCTCCATATAACTTGTGATTACCTTCAATGAGTCAGGATTAATAAATTCCATAAAATCCTTCCCTTTATGTGCATCCGGAGTTTCGTCTACGAACAATCGATCATATAAGCGTACTTCTGCGGTCAATGCGTGTTTAATAGATACCCAATGCAAAGTGCCTTTAACTTTACGCAAGCTCTCTTCGGTCCCACTACCACTCTTACTTTTTAGGTCATAAGTACATTGAATTTCTACTATATTACCCTCTTTGTTCTTCGTACAACTTTCGGCCTTAATAATATAGCCGCTCTTTAGTCTAACCTCTCCTCCCAGCTTTAATCTGAAGAATTTACGATTCGCCTCTTCCCTGAAATCCTCGCGTTCTATATAAAGTTCACGTGAAAAAGGCACCTTTCGTAATCCCGCGGATTCATCTCCAGGGTTGTTCTCTGTTTCCAACCACTCCTCTTGACCCTCAGGGTAATTGGTTATCACAAGTTTTACAGGGTCTAACACCGCCATAACCCTCGGAGCAATTTTATTTAAATGTTCACGAATATGAAATTCAAGCAAGGAAACATCCACTACATTGTCCCTTTTGGCTATGCCAATGGTGTCCGAGAAATTACGAATTGCTTCAGGTGTGTAACCTCTACGCCGTAAACCAGAAATGGTAGGCAAACGAGGATCGTCCCAACCATTGACAACTCCTTCTTCAACTAATTGTAAAAGTTTTCGTTTGCTTACCACGGTATGGCTGAAATTCCTTCTGGCAAACTCCCGTTGTTTAGGCCTTATCATGTTAGGGTCTTGTACTTGATTTAAAAACCAATCGTACAGCTCGCGATGCATCGCAAATTCAAGAGTGCATAGGGAATGCGATACCTGCTCAATATAGTCGCTTTCCCCATGTGTCCAATCATACATAGGATAAATACACCAATCGGTATTTGTTCGGTGATGTGCCTTATGAAGGATACGGTACATAATTGGATCCCGCATCAACATATTAGATGATGTCATGTCAATTTTTGCTCTTAAAACATGGGTTCCCTCTGGAAATTCACCCTTTTTCATTGCTACAAAAAGTGATAAATTTTCCTCAACAGATCGATTACGGAACGGACTGTTTCTGCCAGGCTCTGTGGGTGTCCCCTTCTGTGATGCCATTTCTTCAGAAATCTGGCTATCTACATAAGCTTTGTCGTTCTTAATAAGCTCTATCGCCCAATCATACAGTTGTTGAAAGTAATCCGAAGCGAAGCATTCCTTATCCCATTCATAGCCCAGCCATTTTACGTCCTCTTTAATGGCATCCACATATTCTTGTTCCTCCTTACTAGGGTTCGTATCGTCGAACCTCAGGTTTACCGGAGAATCATACCGCATTCCAAGGCCAAAATTAAGACTAATGGAACTCGCATGTCCAATATGTAAATAGCCATTGGGTTCTGGAGGGAAGCGAAAACGAAGCTTGTCTTTAGGAAAGCCGTTGCTTAAATCTTCTTCCACAATATGCTCTAAAAAATTAAGTGATTTCGACACTTCAGTCATGGGATGAAATTTGAAGCACAAATGTAATAAAAATGCAGTGATCACAGCCTAAAATAGGTCCTCACCATGTAATAAATGCTTTTCACAACACTTTTAATTGCCGCTACAACATTAAATTTCCCACGAACCTATTATATGCCATATTTGTTACTAAATACTGTTGAAACAATATTAATTGTGTTTTTCGAAAGCATTTATGGCTAAACAAATCTAAAAATAAATTCTTTTTTTAGTCAAACCCAAATCCTGTCGAACAACCAATTTGTAGTGACGTAAAACTACACCTGCTTATGAGACCAAAACTATTTTACAGACTTCCGTTTTTATGCAGTGCACTTTTCTTAATAGGAGCAATGCAGCTTACGGCACAAACCCTAAATAAACCCATCCCAGCAGATAATCCAAATTTGCCTGGGAATTCTGCATGGACTGCGGCATGCGCCTCTTCATCCTTTAACGAATACTTTGTAAACTTTACATGGGGTCCTCCATTGGTTAATGGCGATAATGAATTTATATTGGAATTATCTGACGCCTCTGGAAATTTTGGTTCACCAGTAGAGCTGGCGCGGTTAAATGATAAAAACACAAATTTTGATTTTGAATTTCAATTTGCAGTCCCCACAGGAACTCGGGGAGACAATTATAGATTTAGAGTTCGAAGTACGAGTCCGGCAGTAACCGGTACAGCGTCGGACCCATATCCGATGTACTATATCGATTTTAATTCTCCAATTCTGATCAGTCAAAACGGAGACGGAATAATACCTCCTGGGGGTACATTGGAAGTCTGCAACGGTAACTCCGTTACTCTCGCCGTACACAACGTGCCTAGCTCAAATACCTATCAGTATAATTGGTATCGAAGTGCAACGCTTCTTTCCGAAAAAAGCTCTTCCATTACCGTTAATCAAGCTGGGATGTACAACGTTGAAATTGATTACGGAACAATTTGTTCTGGATCGGCCAACACACTATCGAACACCATTGATATCACTTTGGGAACCAGCTTGGGCATTGCCATCAACCCACCTGCAAAAACAGTTTTATGCAGTGGGGAAACAGTAGATCTTATAGCAAATATTACCGGTTTCGGATTAACTTATGTGTGGTACAAAGACGGGGTTGCAATAACCCCACCAACTATAGACGATGACACCTATACCGTAGATTCCATGGTAGTTGGGTTTGAAGGGGATTATCAAGTAGAAATCGATGGTCCTGGAACATGTTTGGAACGCTCCGTTGCAGTGACTATATCGAATGCCGGAAGCTTTACGGTTACAAGAGGCAATACTGCAAATATTGTTTTGTTGCCAAGTCAGACAGAAACATTGAGTGTCACCACGACAGCGTCATCTCCTATATACCAATGGTATAAAGACGGATCACCTATTGGAGGTGCCACCAACAGTACTTTGGATGTATCTCAGGCAGGCATTTATTTTGCACGTGTATCTGAAAGTAGCGGCCCCTGTGGCTCTACCATAGATTCGGAGACAACAACCGCAGTCTTACCTGCTTCCTTTGAATTAGTAATTGATTACGCCTCTGCTTACACTGCTTGTGAGAACACATCAATATCACTTAACCTGAATAGTATTAATGCGGTCGCTGGAGATGGAAGTAAAACTGACGTAACCGCTTCACTTTTATCAAGCTTTACCTATCAATGGAAAAAGGATGGGGTAAATGTTGGTGGAGAGACATCAGGAATTATCAATCTTACCAATATCAGTGAAAATGGAGATTATACACTTGACGGTGTATTGAACACCTATACGCCTAGCTCAAATATGCGAGCAGTGCAACTCCTAGTGAACGAAACACTGGCTATATCCAGTAGCAGTATGGTAAGTTGTGACCCAACTGAAATTATTAGTATAAGCACTACCACTGACCTTTCCACAGAAAATTTTGATTGGTTCAAGGATGGTGTCAATCTTAATGATGCGAACGAAATATTAGGTATTAACCAACCTGGGACATACCAATTGGTTGTTACAAAAAATGGTTGCCCACTGCGCTCAAATGAACTGACTATCTCTCCATTGGATGAGTCCTTAATTTCCTTGGACACTCCTGACGATGTAGTATTTCCAGAAGGGAGCTCCAGGACTGTAACCGCGAGTGGTGGAACCGCTTATGGGTGGTACGATGCCAGCAATACCTTAGTGAGCAATACTGCTTCACTAACCCTTAATGAAGAAGGAACCTATGTGTTGGTTGCCAATATTGAATCCTGTGTAATTACCAAACCATTAACAGTAACCTATCTGGATACGTTCAAGGTACCCAATGTAATTACGGTAAACGGGGATGGTATCAACGATCAGTGGGTAATACCAAACTCCTATTCAAGAAATCTTGAAATTAACATAATCATCTATGATGAAAAAGGGGTAGAAATTTTAAATGAGTTCGATTATCAAAATAACTGGCCGCAGTCTTCAACCGCCTTTCAAAAACAGAACATGGTGTTCTTTTATAAGATTAGAAATGCAAACGAAGTATTAAAACAAGGCACCATAACCGTTATACGCTAACCTAGAATGTTAAACAAACGATTTATATACTTGTTGTTGTTCGTCATGGCGCTGACCAAAGTCAGTGCACAGGAGGAGAGTCCTTTTGTTACCTATGATGTTCCTTCCCAAAACCTTTTAAAATATAATAGGTTTTTAATCAACCCTACCTTCTCTACGGTAAGGGAAGACAAGTCATATGTAAATTTACTACACAGAAACCAATCAGTATCTTTTGATGATAATAATCAAGCCTACTTCTTGAGCTATAGCGGTAGGGTTAATGATAGAACCGGATTAGGTTTAAGCCTATACACACAGCGAGAAGGAATTATTACCAACATTGGAGTACTGGCCAATTATGCCTATGGTATTAAGCTAAGCGATAAAAGTAACTTTACTTTTGGCGCCAATTTATCATATTACAATAGTGGTTTTGATCAAAATCGGTCTAATCCAGTCGACGTGGATCCCCTTCTAAATGGCTTCCAGGATAATTCACTATTGTCATTCCAACCAGGTTTTAACGTATCATACGACAAATTTGACTTTGGTCTATTTGCTGAAAACCTTTTCGACTACAATTTGAAAACCAGTGAATCAATAACCAGTTTTAAAGAAAAAACTTTTTCTGGTCATTTACAATACACCCATCCATTTGAAAATGCCTCTGGTATTTTTGAAGAGGGGAGACTGATGCCATTGGCACGTGTCCGTAAAGTAGGAGAAGATGATATAGTACTTGGAGGTAGCCTTATTCTTGACTTGCCTAAGTTGGGGTGGGTACAGGCAGGCTATGATAGTTTTTATGGAGCTGCCGCAGGTATTGGGTTTAACCTTAACCGAAGACTTTCATTAGGCTATACCATGGAAAAGGGCTTATCTGGTAATTTCGACAATTTTGGGGTTACCCATGAGATTTCTTTTGCCTATTCCTTTACACCAAACCTAACCGAGGACCGGGTAATGTTGGAAGAAGAATCCGAAGATGAATTGGTAGATGCCGAAGAGTTAACAGAAGAAAGCCTTGCATCTAGAGACGAGGAAATCGAAAAATTGAAAGACGCTCTTAAAGAAAATGATGCTATAATCGCCGAACTAATGTTCCGTCAAGATTCTTTGGAGGCAAATCGTCAAAAAGATTTGGAACGAAGATTTGAGATGGTGATGCGAATGGTAGGAAACGAAACGAATGGGAACCGCCCCGACCTCGAGAAAAAAGCTAAGGATATCTATTATATCAACAATGACAAGGCAGCACAAAACGCTGATTTGGCAATGGAGAATGTAGAGTCAACGAAAGACGCAGTAGTTCAAGACCACGTTAAACCAAACGGTATAAAAAAAGAGGTCCAAACTAGGGATGCCCTTGCAGAAAACAAAACAAAAAAGTATCCAACCACTGTACGTGACAGGACACAAAACGATGACTTTGCCAAAAAGGCAAAACAGAACAACATAAAAAGCAGAATATTCAGAAACCTGGAAGGCGTTAACGATGGGTATTACATTGTTGCCAACGTATACAAAGGAGAGCACTACCTCAACAAGTTTGTAGATAACCTAAACAGTAAAGGTTTACAGGCCGATTATTTTGAGAACACTAACAATGGGCTAAAGTATGTGTATTTAGAACGTTATGATACTTGGCAGGAGGCTTTGGATGCCCACAAATCTAACGTAAACGGCACCTATAACGCCGATATGTGGATTATGAACGTCGACAACGACGGTTATACCGATAAAGCCTACGTGGACAACTCGAAAAAAATCAAAGAAAAAGCATCCAAACACGATGTGGATGTACTTCAAAAAAATATAATTGTTAGGGACAAGGTAGCTGCCAACACTCCCATAACCAAGGAATACAAAATAGATGGTGCAGGTTCTGGATATTATATTATTGTCAATGTCTTTGCCAACCCAAACAATGCCAACCGATTTGTAAAATTATTGAATTCCCAAGGCTTGAGTGCCAGTTATTTTATTAATCCAAAAAATAACTATCGCTATGTGTATATAAAGAAACATGGCTCTTGGCACAATGCCCTAGTATCTTATTATTCAAAAATAAATAACATGTATGATGACGAAATGTGGATCATGCGCGTTACACCAAACTTACTGACCTGATGAAACCAAAAATTCTGAAGAAGCTCGTTTTGGCTTGTATTGTACTAGTTACTTTTACAGGCCTTTCCCAAGAGTACAACACCTTTGATGTGCGTTATCAAAACAATCTGAAGGGTGACCTAACCTTTATTGCCAACAATATCGTTAACCGAGATGGAGGTTCGGGCAGTACGGAACCAGAGGATCCGTACAATGCTACTGGAAATTCATCGACTTATAACGACTGGTTGAACATGCAATATATTGATGTTGATTCAGATGCATCCACCTTCAGCTCCAGTACAGCTACACTTACCTATCCGCAGGCTTCATGTAACCTTATCCGATATGCGGGACTATACTGGTCTGCAACATACCCCAGTGCAACTGCTGGAACTCCAGTAGGGACGGGAAGGCAAAACGATTTTAATCAAGTCAAACTTAAAGTGCCAGGAGGGGCCTATGTAGA
>CAXMOE010000116.1:0-3977 GCA_964194835.1 uncultured Flavobacteriaceae bacterium
TGGCAATTCTACCATATGAATATAGTAGTGATGGGCACCGGGATGATCGGGATTAATAGCTATCGCTTTCTCCAAGGCAGTCTTGGCTTCCGCGATATTTGGTGAAGGGTTCCCATCTTTATCCCAATAATTCCATGGAACGGTATTCATCACTGAAGCTGCATACAGGACTTGCACCTCTGCATCTTCTGAAAATAGCTTCACTACCTTTTCCATGCCTTTCATGTACGCCATATTAAGGACTGCCACATCCTGTGTTAAATCGGTACTGTATCTATGGGTCAAAGCTTCGATTAAGGCCTGTTCTTTTGGAGAGGCATTCGACGCCTGTTTTTTTGCTTTTTCAAGAGCTTCATTATATTTAACCTTACGTTCATCAAGCGGTTGAGGATCATTAATGTTGGGACCCAGTGCATAAGCCTGTCCCCAATAGGTCATTGCAGAACTCGGATCTAGCCTGGATGCCTCCATAAATGAACGATGTGCCTCGGCATGGTTAAAGGCATAGGTGAGTTTAAGGCCTTGATTAAAAAACTCCTGGGCCCTTTCATTATCTGTGGTTATTGCAAACTGAAGATCTCCAAGGTTTTCAAACAATGGGGATATCTGTTGTGTAGTATCCACTGCTTCCAACAAGAATTTGGCAGGTGTGCATTTAATAAAGTTATAAGCCAATATTGGGGAAGTATCCACCTTATTTTCATTGAACTTGCTAATTGTAAAATAGGTCAAAGGCACTAAAATAATAGCACTTAATAATAAGCTCAGTTTTGTTTTCATAATGTTGAATTTAATGCATTTTGTCTATAGTTGTTAATTTATAATTAACATTTTCTGTACAGGTTAGATTGTTTTCTGTAGCACAAATGCTTTGGCCTCTGCTACTTCAGGCCGGTCGCTATTGGATCCTTCCGTAAGTTTTAGTAAGGCTTCAAAATATTGTGTGGTTTTATCCGTATTACCCGATGCTTTGGCAGCAATAGCTGCACCATAAATACCGTTAAATCGATTAGGATTCCTTTTTAGGTTCATCTCATAAGCTTCCAAGGCTTCCAAGGGGTTGTCCGTTGCCAATAATAGATCTCCCAAGAGTTCTTTTGCTGGAACAACTTCGCCAGGAGTTACGGGATGTTTTTCAGTTGCATCTTCCAAAGACGATGACTCCCGCATCACGGTTATGGCCTTTTTATGATCCCCATTTGCAAAATGGATCCAAGCCTGTGCTGCCTTTACTTGAATCATTACCTGATCTGCTTGGTAATTGTTATCCAGTTTTACGAGTTCTTCTTGAAAAGATTGTAATAACACCAGTTCCTTTTTTGCCGAATCCAGGTCTTCCAAATGTGCCGAGCCTAATGCTCGGGTGAAATGCAAAATTGACTTTTCCCAAGGATATTCTTCCCAAGATAATGCAACTGAAGGGGTTGGTAGATTGGCCGCTTGTTCCCAGTCTTTGTTTTCTAAAACCATTCTTGCTGGATTTGCCGCGAACGGATAAGCCACTGAAGCATTATTTCCCCATACTTTTTTAATTCCATTAATGTATTTGTACAACTCATTGGATTTCTCTGTATCCCCCCGCTGCAAATAAGCATATAACAAATAATCCAGGGCATGAATTTCACTGGACCAATGCCCCTCCTTGCCACTTGCATCTGCATAACACCGTGCAGCATCTGCCGATCGCAGATTTGAATTTATTGATTCTTCCCAAAGGCCAAGTCTGGTAAAAATATGTGACGGCATATGTTGGGCATGTGCAGAGGTAGGAGCAATATCCGCATAACGCCTAGCCGTCTGCAAGGCCATATGAGCCAATTCGGGATTGTCATAATTATGAATAATATAATGGGCTATTCCAGGATGATTGGGTTTATCCGGAAAAATAGATTCTAAAATCATCCCCGCTTTACGTTCATTGGTATGGTATTTATCCTTTTTATCAGCAGTTGATTTAAGTGCCAAGGCATAAAAAATGGCAGCTTCAGAATCATCATTATAATTAGTATATATCTCCTCCATTTTCTTTTCCATATTCAGGGCCCTTGTGCTATGATCTATGGTCTCCCAATCCTTGTAATAAGCGCCTATGGCATCGAGATAATCTTGTTCTTTTGCTGTTTTAGGCAAGGACTCAGCAAGTTTTAGGATCTTCGTTCCTTTTTTCAGATCTTCCTGGTCCGGTGCTCTCCAAAGTGCATGATAAATGCTCATGGCCACACCCCAATACGCCATGGCACATTCTGGATCGGCATCAATAACCTGAACAAAAACTTTTTCTGCTTCATCATATTCAAAGGAGTGTAATAAGGAAACTGCCAGGTCAAAGGATTCACGTACAGAATAATCACAAGAAAGCGAAAAACTCACCTCTCCAAACTTCCCATTGCCGCATAATAAAAGATCACCTCTAAGTAGATTGATGGACGCCAATTCTGGATTGTAACTGGTTTTTTTGTTTTTGCATCCGTAGGGTAATAAAAGGACAAGACCAATTACTACAACAAAAGGAAACTTAATTAATTTCATATTTATTGATTTATAATTAAAATAGAATAACTGGGGTTAATCCAGAACGAATGGTTGTATACACCAAAATAGTGATGACCAAAATCTTTAAATTTCACATAAGTTATGGAATTTTTAGTTTATATAAATTTTTTCTGTTTTTCAAGCGCTTTCCAATTATGGTCGTGCTTCCAATATTAAATTAAATGGAGTCTCAACAACTTTTCTCACACTACTGAATCCTCCAGAGGTAATTACTTCCTTAAGGCGTTTCTCGCCAGCCTGGGCACCCAAGGCAAGTCCCACTTCCTGATTCAGGGAACAAGGAGTACAGAGCATTGTTGAAAATGCATAAAAAGCACGCCCAACGGGATTTAGGTTTTCCTCTAAGGTGTCTTTTGCAAAAGGTTCTACAATCATGCAAGTGCCGTCTGGTTTTAATACGTCTTTTACATGGGCACAAGCGCCAACAGGATCCCCCATATCATGCAGACAGTCAAAGAAAGTAACCAAGTCGTACTCATCTCCCGGAAAATCTTTGGCAGTGGCTACTTCAAAAGAGACATTCTTGACACCTGAAGCTTTTGCCCTGGCCGTTGCTTGTTCAATGGATTTATCATGAAAATCATACCCAATAAATGTGGATCGGGGAAATGCTTTGGCCATAATGATGGTTGACGCAGCGTGCCCACAGCCTATGTCAGCCACCTTTGCACCATTTTCCAATTTTTCGACCACTCCTTCCAAAGCTGGCAACCAATTGGAAACCAAATTACCTTCATAGGAAGGACTAAAAAACTTTTCAGTACCACAGAACAGACAACTATTGTGATCTCCCCAGGAAACTCCTTCCCCGGTCTTAAAAGCCTTTTCAATTTTAGGCTCATCGTGGTATACAGAGGTAATGGCATAAAAAGCCCCAGTCATAAATACAGGGCTTTTGGCATCCCCAAAGACAGCTGCTTGTTCCGGGGTCATTGAAAATTTGTTGTTTGGGGCATCGTATTCAATATAACCTGATGCAGCTTGTGCGGACAGCCATTCACGGACATACCTTTCGGCGGTATCTGTTGCATTTGCAAGCTCTGTAGAGGTCATAGGGCCAGATTCTGAAAGTGACTTGTAAAGCCCTAGTTTGTCCCCAATGGTAACAAGGGGGCCATTGGCAGCGGCTCCCATTTCAGTGACCACTTTCCCTAATAAGTCCTGTAATTTTGTTTCGTTTAATTCCATTATTTCCATGATAAAATGTTTTAGTTGTTAATAATTCATTCTCTAATAAACTTATTCATTGAGGGGAAGTTTTTTATTAAATAAAATCCGTAATACCTTGCTTATAATTCAAACACCTAACTTGGCTTCAGAAGGCGTATAAAGAATAATAAATAAATTAAGTTCACCTCATTGGTTTAGTAAAAACACAATAAGATTCTCATAATCTCTCTTGCCGCTATAAATTGCAAGAATCA
>CAXMOE010000116.1:3987-8366 GCA_964194835.1 uncultured Flavobacteriaceae bacterium
CTCTACAACTAGGGGGAAAGGAAAATAGGTAAAGCAGTTGGTGGTTAGTTAATTAACCCAATTTAATAATTTTTTTACCGAGAAAGAAATTATAAGTGGGTAAATAACATTCTTAACTATTGTTTTTCAATTGATGAGTAAGTTAAGCCTGTTGCCGTATCACCAGGATATCTTTTTTTAGAATTTAAAGCTACAGTTCTAGATATAAAAAAATAATTCAATGGGTCTTGAAATAGAGGACAATCCCCTTAGTTATCTTATTTTTGACTGGGTATATGTTTTAAAACCTATGTTATTGGATCAAAGCCAATATAAAATTTGGAATATGCTATGAGTAAAAGGGCCTTAAAAAAATATTTATCCGGACTAAAAAAACGAGAGGTCGAAGAGCAGTTGATGGATCTATACAACCGTTTTCCTGTCGTAAAGGAATATTACGACTTTGTATTCAATCCAAAAGAAGATAAATTGGTCCAGGAGGCCAAAACAAAGATTTCCAACGAGTATTTTCCCTTAAAAAGAAAAAAACCCAAAGCCAGAAGGTCCGTGGCCCAAAAGCATATCCAACGTTTTATAAAATTAGGGATGGACCCACATTTGCTGGCGGATGTAATGTTGTTTAATTTAGAAGTGGCACAATCTTTTTCTGCCCAGAAAAAAGTACCAGCTGCTTTTTATAAAAGCATGCTCAACTCATTTAGTCAAGTTGTCCATTACGTGTCTGTGAATGGACTTTTGCCTGAGTTTAAGGAACGTATTCTCAAGATATACCAATTAACACAGGAACAGGATTGGATGTATAGAGAGGGTTTTTCCAGATCATTGGATATAATAGACTGAGCATGGGAATAGTAATCATTAGACAGGATGGCAAGATTCCAAAGTGGAAGGAAGTTTTAGAGGCGATATCGCCCAGCACTAAGATCTATAGTTATTTGGAGGAACATCCAAAAGAGAAAATTACCATGGCTGTGGTATGGAAACACCCCGAGGGCGTACTACAACATTATCCCAATTTAAAATGTATTGCCTCCGCGGGTGCAGGGGTCGATTTTATTTTTGATGACCCCGACTTACCTAAAAATATTGCCGTAACCAGGGTTGTGGATCCTTTACTGGTCAGTGATATGTCGGAATTTGTAATTGCCTTAGTTTTCAATCATCTTAAAAATTTAGGCACATATAAAGCCGATCAAATCAATAATGACTGGAACCCCACAGCATATAAACCAATTAATGATGCAACCATTGGTATAATGGGAATGGGGAAATTAGGAATTTATACAGCCAGAGACTTGAGGCAATTTGGTTTTAGGGTACAGGGATGGGCCAATTCACCAAAGCAATTGGATGGTATTAAAACCTTTGTGGGGAGCAAAGAATTATCAGTATTCTTAAAAAACACCTCTATTCTAGTCTGTTTATTACCTTTAACCATGGAAACCACAGGTATTTTAAACAGAACGCTTTTTCAACAATTACCAAAGGAGGCATTTATCATTAACGTGGCCCGTGGGGCACATTTGGTTGATGCTGATTTATTGGAACAACTGGACAAAGGTCATTTGTCCGGAGCCAGTTTAGACGTATTCCATAACGAACCATTGCCCAAGGAACACCCTTTTTGGAACCATCCCAAAGTCCATATCACCCCACATATTGCCAGTGTTTCACATCCCGGGTCAGTGGTACCGCAAATAATGGAGAATTATACGCGACTCCAAACCGGACAGCCTTTATTGAACAGGGTTGACATCTTAAAAGGATATTAAAATATTGTATTTTCTCGAATAAATTTCATTTAAGGATAAAAAACTTCTAATTTTGTAAGGTTTATTTTTTTATCATCACTATGCCGCTTAAGAAGACATAAATCTAAAACCAGGCTTACCCCATTGAAGTTACAAAAAGACACGACGGAAAAGACACTTTATGATTATCAATTAGAGGATCTCAATACAATTTTCAAGTATTTTGAGGATACCCCTAATGATAGTAATCTATTGTACCAATTACCAACCGGGGGAGGAAAGACCGTTGTTTTTTCAGAAATTGCCCGTAGATATATCAATGAAACCAAAAAAAAGGTAGTTGTACTCACCCATAGGATTGAATTAAGTTCCCAGACCTCTAAAATGTTGAATGGTTTTGGAGTTCAAAACAAAATCATCAACAGTGAAGTAAAAGAATTATTAGATCAAGATGACTACATGTGTTTTGTGGCCATGGTAGAAACCCTTAATAATAGGTTGCAGGACGAGCAGATTGAAATCAACAATATTGGATTGGTGATTATCGATGAGGCCCATTACAACTCCTTCCGGAAGTTATTTAAGTATTTCGAAAAATCGACTATTCTGGGGGTTACGGCAACTCCGTTAAGCTCAAATATTAAACTTCCCATGAAGGACAATTACCAGAAGTTAATTGTTGGGGAGTCCATAGAATCTCTTATACATAAGAAGTTTTTGGCCAAGGCAAATACCTACAGTCATGATGTTGGTCTAAAGACGTTAAAACTTGGGATTAGCGGGGACTACACCGTAAAATCCTCCGATGAACTGTATGGTAATCAAAGCATGCTTGGAAAACTATTGGCCAGCTATGAGGAAATTGCCAAAGGCACCAAGACACTGATATTCAATAATGGGATAAATACGTCGAAATATGTCTATGAAATTTTTCATAAGGCTGGGTATAACATCCGTCATTTAGACAACAAAAACAACGCTGCGGAACGAAGGGAAATTTTACAATGGTTTTCTGAAACACCTGATGCAATATTGACCTCCGTGAGTATTCTTACGACAGGATTTGACGAACCAACCGTGGAGACTATAATTCTTAATAGGGCAACCAGATCGCTGACACTTTATTTTCAGATGATCGGACGTGGATCAAGGATATTGCCCCGAAAAGATCAATTTACCGTTATAGACCTGGGCAACAACCTTGCCCGATTTGGAATGTGGGAAGCTCCCTTGGATTGGCAGGAAATTTTTCATTTCCCAGATTTCTTTTTGGAAAATATTAAAAATGATGAGGACATTGAAAGAGAGTTCATCTATGAAATGCCTGAGGAACTAAAGGCAAAGTTTGGCAAATCACCATCATTGGAATACGATATTAAGGAAGAATATAAAAAAGTCTTTGCTCAGGGGCTTAAATCAAAAACTGTGTTGGAACGCAGTATAGAACAACACGCAATGATCTGTGTAGAAAACAGTGAGGATGTTTTTGACGCTAGAATTTTGGCAAAGCAACTCAAAGATGAGATTTCTTATAGAGTACTCCAATATTCGTATTGCATTATGAATAACACCAAAAACTATAAAGAATGGTTGGAAGAAGATTACGAGCGTAAACTTCGACTGAGTATTTCCCAAAAGTTTGCAGCTAAAATGTGATTTTGGATACTGGGGGTAACATAAAAAGAGCATTGATAATTGGCTTGGTTTGGCCAGAACCCAATTCCACTGCTGCGGGAGGTAGAATGTTGCAACTTATTCAACTCTTCATTAAAAATGGATATCGCCTAACTTATGCCAGTACAGCCGCTGAGACTGAATTCACCTATGATTTGAATTTAATTGGGGTAGATAAGATTACAATTCAATTAAACCATCCCAGTTTCGACAATTTTATTAAAGAATTAAATCCGGAATTTGTCCTTTTTGACCGTTTTATGGTCGAGGAACAGTTTGGTTGGAGGGTAGCCAAACATTTGCCCAAAGCTCTACGAATTTTGGATACTGAGGACCTTCATTCGCTTCGTTTCACCAGACATGAAGCCTTAAAGGCCAATAGGGATTTTGCCTTGGAACAGTGGTTGCAATACGATATGACAAAAAGGGAAATCGCAAGTATATTTCGCTGCGATTTCTCCCTTATCATTTCCGGTTTTGAGATGGAACTATTGCAAAAGACACTGAGAATTGATCAGAGATTATTGGTCCATCTTCCATTTCTTTTGGACAATATCACTGATAATGAAATAAAAGAATGGTTGTCTTTTGAAAATAGGGAAGGCTTTATATGTATCGGTAATGGGAAGCACGCCCCGAATATTGATGCCATGATTTGGCTGAAAAACGATATCTGGCCAGTGATACGGCAGCATTTACCAACGGTGAACGTGCATATCTACGGGGCTTACCTTTCAGAGCGAATAAAACAGTTGCACAACCCAAAAGAAGGGTTTTATGTTATGGGAAGGGTGGCCAAGGTAAAAGAGGTAATGGGTAAAGCAAGGATAAACCTGGCTCCGTTGCGTTTTGGTGCAGGATTAAAAGGAAAACTGATTGAGGCCATGCAGACTGGAACTCCAAGCACAACCACCACAATAGGGGCAGAGGGGATGTTTCAGGACCTGTCTTGGA
>CAXMOE010000117.1:0-8350 GCA_964194835.1 uncultured Flavobacteriaceae bacterium
CAAAAAACTTGAGTCTTCATTAGAAATATTTAATGATCTAATGAAATAAAGGGTATCCTTGCTACTTGAACCAGGTACTTCGTACGCAATAAAAATAGATTCTTTGGAATGTGCAATTGACTTTATAGAAAGATCACAGTCGCCCAAATCCATAAAAACTTCTTTTTCATGGGACGAATCATCATGAAAATCATATTTCGTGACTATTCCTGTGCATTCCGGGTTGTTTTGGTAAAAAGAGATTACCGTGTCATCCCTATAAGTCAGTAGTGGAATGTCAGTAATTCCAAAAGGACTGCTTTTGAGATCAAGTGTTATTTGATCTAAATTGGCATTGAGTAAAGAGGCCGACAACAAGTCGTTGTTCGATAAAAGTATTGTATAATTGGCATCTTCTCCAATATTGTCGTTGTTACCATCGTTCTTGCCCCCCTCTGGTTTACTACAAGCAACAATAATGAATGCCAACAGCATATAAAATATGTTGTAGGTTTTCATATTGCAAGAATTTGGGTTCTACATAATCTATACCGTAACAGCGTATAACTTCTCTCGCTGTTGCTTTATAGTCTTATCAGACATATACTCATCAAACGTTAAATATCGATCAATATTACCTTTGGGTGTCAATTCTATGATCCTATTGGCCACAGTTTCCGCAAATTCATGATCGTGAGTAGTAAAGAGGACGGTGCCCTTAAAGTTCTTTAAGGAATTATTGAATGTTGTAATGCTCTCGAGATCTAAATGATTTGTTGGCTCATCCAATTTTAGGACATTGGCACGAATCATCATCATTCTACTGAGCATACATCGTACTTTTTCACCTCCAGATAATACTGTACATTTCTTCAATGCTTCCTCGCCACTGAACAGCATTTTACCTAAAAAACCTCTAATATGAACTTCTTCTCTTTCTTCTTCGGTCTTCGCCCATTGTCGAAGCCAGTCTACCAAATTTATGTTTTCTTTGAAAAAAGCAGAATTGTCCGCCGGTAAATATGACTGGTTAGTGGTTATCCCCCATTGATAGGAACCATGATTCGCCTTTTTGTTTCCACTTATTATCTCGTAAAAAGCAGTTGTTGCCCTTGAATCTTTCGAAATTATAGCAACTTTATCTCCCTTGGCCAGGTTAATGTTTATATTTTGAAACAATAAATCGCCATCATCCGAAGTAGCGGCCAATTTTTCAATATTCAATACTTGATCCCCTGCTTCCCTTTCTCGTTCAAATATTATCGCAGGATAACGTCTACTTGATGGTTTAATATCTTCTATCTTTAATTTGGACAACATCTTTTTACGTGATGTAGCCTGCTTGCTTTTTGCTACGTTGGCACTAAAGCGTCGAATAAATTCCTGTAATTCCTTGGCTTTTTCCTCAGACTTTTTATTTTGCTGGGCCTTTTGGCGCGCAGCTAATTGACTGCTCTCATACCAGAAGGTGTAGTTTCCTGAATAAAGGTTCATTTTTCCAAAATCAATGTCTCCGATATGTGTACAGACCGAATCCAAAAAGTGACGGTCGTGAGACACTACTATCACCGTATTATCGTAATCACCCAAGAAATGCTCCAACCAGCTTATTGTTTCATAATCCAAGTCGTTGGTAGGTTCATCCATTATCAATACGTCAGGATTTCCAAAAAGGGCCTGTGCCAATAATACCCTTACCTTTAACTTAGAGTCCATATCTGCCATAAGTGTATAATGAAGCTCCGCTGCTATACCAAGATTGGATAATAGGGCTGCAGCGTTACTGTCAGCATTCCATCCATTCATTTCTTCAAACTGAACTTGCAATTCCCCAATCCTATCGGCATTTTCATCACTATAGTCAGCGTAAAGGGCGTCAATTTCATTTTTGATGGAAAATAAAGGTTTATTCCCCATCACCACGGTTTCCAACACCGTAGATTCGTCATAGGCATTATGGTCTTGTTCCAAAATGGACATCCGTTTTCCAGGTTCGAGATGTACACGTCCAGAGGTTGGATCCTGCTGACCTGAAAGAATTTTCAAAAATGTAGATTTACCTGCACCATTAGCGCCTATAACCCCATAACAGTTTCCCTGAGTAAAAGAGACGTTTACTTCATCAAAAAGAACTCTTTTTCCAAATTGTACCGATAAGTTTGATACGGATAGCATTGACTATGTTTTTAAAATTTGTGCAAAAATACGGAATTCTAAGTCCTTAAACCAACAATAATAATACTTGAATGTTTGCTTTTGAATAAGTTAAATCTTTAATATTTAACTCACCATTAACAGCTTGAGCCTTGAGGGTTTATTAGATTTGCTTACAATATGGTAGCTATTCTTATATGAATAAAAACTTATTATATCTATATCTTTTTGCGCTAATTGGTTGTGGTTTAGAAGATAACAAACCCTCAACCGTTTTTTTTGCGGGGGAAATAGTAAACCCTACCAACGATTATGTTGTGCTCAAAAAGGATGACATAGTCATAGACAGTGCACAACTGGATGGTTCCAATAGATTTTCCTTCAAATTAAACTCCATTGAAGAAGGGTTGTACTACTTTGATCATAATCCTGAAATACAGTATGTATATCTAGAAAAAGGAGACAGCCTGATGATTCGGCTTAACACTATTGATTTTGACGAATCACTGGTCTTTTCAGGTGTAGGGGAAGAAATCAACAATTTTTTTATTGAATTGTTTTTGGCCACTGAGCAGGAAACACCTTTGGTTGGATCTTACTATAGATTGGAACCAAACGTGTTTAGTGATAAAATAGATTCATTACGGAGCTTAAAAGTGGCGCTGCTCAGCGAATTGAATTTGGATGTGGATTTGTCCGATAAGGCCATTGAAATGGCCCAGGCAAGCATAGATTACAACTACTACCTTTATAAAGAAAAGTATCCTTTTTATCATAGGAAAAGAACGAGTGAAAATTCTATTCATGATCTTTCCCAAGACTTTTATGCTTATAGAAGTAATTTAAATTATGATAATAAATACCTAACTTATTTTAGGCCTTATTATAAATTTATGCAATACCATATTGGAAATTTATCCTATATGAGCTGTTCACACAAATGCGGGGTCATGGGAAGTGTTATTAAGAATCAACTTCACTTTAACCAACACAAATTGGCCCTTATTGACAGCCTGGTAACCGAAAAAAACCTCAGGGACAACCTATTTCGGAATGTAGCGTTAGATTACCTTTTAACAGCCCATGACAATGAGGAAAATAATATGGTGTTTATCAATGAATTTCATAAGCGCTCAGGTAGTAATAAGCATATCAACGAAATTGATGATTTATATGAAGGAGTAAAAAACATGCAACCCGATCGAAAAATACCTGATTTAGAGGTTTATAACGTTGACAACGAGAGACTTTCACTACAGGATATTGCCAAGGATAAGAAAGTTGTATTTTACTTTTGGACGGGTACCGAAAAAAGACAATTTGAAAATATAGTTAGGCGGGTGTCAGACTTGAAATCAAAAAATCTTGACTATTCTTTTGTGGGTATTAACTTCAATACTGATTCCGTGAGATGGCAATCCATGCTTGAAGCCAGCCAGCTCGATAAGACTTTGCAATATAGGGCCGATGATTTTAAGAAACTTACCAATGCCCTTATTGTTTACCCTCCTAATAAAGTGGTAATTACAAAAGATGCCATTATTGTAGACGGCTTTGCCAATCTATACTCATCTTTTTAGACAAACAGCACAAAAAAACCCCAGATATCTATATAGAAATCTGAGGTTCAAAATATGTGTAATACTATAATTTAATTCCCTTTTTTGTAGTCTGCTAAAAATTTAGCCAGACCAATATCAGTCAATGGGTGACTAAGAAGTCCTTCAATTGCTGATAATGGACCTGTTATAACATCAGCACCCAATTTTGCACAGTCTATTATGTGCATTGTATGTCTTACCGAAGCCGCCAATATTTGGGTCTCATAGCCATAATTGTCATATATATGTCTGATTTCAGAAATAAGATTCAAACCATCCGTTGAAATATCATCCAATCTCCCAATAAATGGCGAAACATAGCTGGCTCCGGCTTTTGCGGCCAACAATGCTTGTCCAGGTGAAAATACCAAGGTGCAATTGGTTCGAATGCCTTTATCCATAAAATATTTTAAAGCTTTTACCCCGTCTTTTATCATAGGAACTTTAACTACTATCTGTTCATGCAACTCTGCCAATTCCTCACCTTCTTTTATCATTCCTTTTAATTCGGTGGCAATGACCTCTGCAGAAACATCTCCATCTACAATATTGCATATATCTACATAGTGCTTTAATATATTGTTTCTTCCTGTTATGCCCTCTTTTGTCATTAAGGAAGGATTCGTAGTTACTCCGTCCAAAACACCAAGTTCTTGTGCTTCCCTAATTTGTTCTAAATTGGCTGTGTCTATAAAAAATTTCATTTTCAGTTGTGTTTTAAAATTTATGATTAGAAATTCAGAAGTAACTTTCTATTTCGAAAGCAAATCCACCAGATTTGCGAAATTACAACTTAAAATGGTTCAACAATAGCTTCTCATACACTTTATCCGGTAAAATTTTCTTCAAGAACAGAGAAAATTTTTGCCTAAACACTCCTACCCTATAATGAACTTTCGGGTTTTTGGTCTGAATAATTTTAAAAACCATTTCTGCTACACGGATAGGATTTTGTCCACTATCAACATGTTCATTCATTAATTGCAAGGTATTTCTATAGGCCTTTCTATACGGGGAATTATCTTCTTCAGGTACATGGTAACGACCTGATGCTATGTTGGTCGCAAAATCACCTGGAGCCAAATTAGTGATATGGACCCCAAAATCCTTAGTTTCCATTCGTAATGCCTCAGTCACCAATTCCAAAGCCCCTTTACTGGCCGAATAAATTCCACGGTACGGCAATCCCATATAACCCGCTATGGATGTGATATTAATAATTAGCCCTGATTGCTGTTTCCGCATTTGTGGTAAAACAGCTTTTGCCATGTGCAAGGGCCCGTTAAAATTGGTATCAAACGCCTTTAAAATCTCTTCATGTGGTGTTTCCTCTATTGGACCGGTTATTCCAATACCAGCGTTGTTCACCAAAACATCCAATCGTCCTTCTTTAGCAATCAATGCTTGTACGGCATTATTAATGCTATCGGTATCTCTAACATCCAATTCCAACAATTCAAATGCATCAAAATCTATATGACGATCCAAACTTCTTGATGTACCGTATACCGTAAACCCTTTTGACTTCAAATAAGTCCCAATAGATTTTCCTATTCCAGATGAACCCCCGGTTACCAATACAACTTTGCCTTTCATAGTACTTTAATGAGATTACAAATAAACAAATAAAAACATGAGTTAAAAAAGGAAACTGTTTTTAAAGAATTCATGCGCCAACTCCTGATTGAAGATGAAATTTGTAATTGGAGGAGGTAACTATTGGGCACAAAAAAAGGCAAGCTACCTACATCGCACCGCTACAACCGCATACCCTTGCTGCGTTCCCACCCTGGGGGATTCTGCAGGAGCTAGTCGTGTAGGACTTGCCAACCACAAATATACAACCTTTTAAATTTGTCACAATCGTTTTACATTCTAATTTTAATTAAATATCTTGCCCGTAAAGAACAATATTTAGATGCATTTTCTTAAATTTTTAGCACTCAGTGCAATAGCTATTTTGTTGAATTCATGTGGAGGCGGAAATGCAGCCACGTCGCACCTTTTTGCCATTCAATTGCAAAGTAACCAAAATAATTTCCAAAGCAACCAGACCATTGGAATTAGCCTAAGAAACAAAAAGCAAAAAGTCATAGATAAGATAACCTACTCAATTGATGGCCAGGAACTACCTACAAATGACAATACACTTACACTGGATATTTCAAAATTGGGAAATAAAACGTTGATAGCAACCGTAGATTATGAAGGTAATTCTGCTGAAGTTTCAAAAAAAATAAAGGTATTGGCAGCAAATCCGCCAGAAATATACACCTATGAAATCATTAATGAATATCCTCATGATATACAAGCTTATACACAGGGGCTAGAATTTTATAATGACACCTTATATGAAAGCACTGGAAAAAAAGGAAGGTCCTCTCTCCGTAAAATTAACTTTAGGACTGGCGAAGTTTTGAATAAGATAGAATTGGACAAGACGCTTTTTGGTGAAGGGATTACCATTTTGGACAATAAAATCTATCAACTTACTTGGCAAAGTGGGACAGGTTTTATTTACGATTTGAATAGTTTTAAGAAAACGGACAGTTTTAAATATAATAAAAGTAAGGAGGGATGGGGCTTATGCACAGATGGAAAAAAATTGTACAAAAGCGATGGAACCGAAAAAATTTGGATCTTAAACCCGGAATCACTTGTAGAAGAAGGATATATTGAAACAGTAACCAATAAATCTATATTCAATAAAGCGAATGAACTGGAATACGTAGATGGTAAAATCTATGCCAACGTCTACCAAAAAGAGAGTATGATGATAATTGACAGTGGTAGTGGGGCTATAGAAGGTGTTATTAATTTTGGCGGATTAAAAGCTAAAGTCACTAAGCATGGTAATTTGGATGTTTTGAATGGAGTGGCCTACCACCCTAGTAGAAAGACCTTTTTTGTAACCGGGAAAAACTGGGACAAGCTCTTTGAGGTTAAAATCAAGAAAAAGCTATGAAGACTTTTGAAAAAGTATTAACGGTCAGGGAAGATGATTTGGATGATCTAAACCATGTAAACAATGTTCGCTATGTTCAATGGATACAGGACATCTCCAAGGAACATTGGAAATCCAAGGCCCCTGAAAAAATGCAGAACGACGTAGTATGGGTAGTGTTAAGCCATATGATAAAATATAAAAGTGCCGCAAAACTAGATGATACCATAACTATAAAAACTCATATCGCCAAAACAGAAGGAGCTACCTCCATAAGAGTTGTAGAAATGTTCAACATTAAAACCAAAGAACTTTTGGTGCGTTCTGAAACCGCATGGTGCTTGCTGAAAGCTAAAAATTTGAGACCTATGAGGGTGTCAGATGAGATTAAATACGTTTTTCATTAACACAAAAAGTAATCCATGTAACCAATAACAATGCGCCAATATCTATATCTTATACCTATTTTGATGGCTTTGATTCTATGGAGTTCCTGTAGAAAAGATTTTGAATATAGATTAAGTACAGGGGACCTGGAATTCTCCAAGGATACGGTCTATTTAGACACCATCTTCACGAATATCGGCAGTAGCACCTATGTTCTTAAGGTATATAATAGAAGTAATGAGGATATACAGATCCCCAATATACGTCTCAGTGATGGACAAAATAGCGAGTATAGGTTGAATGTTGATGGGGTTGCTGGTAAGGAATTTCAGGATATTCCTATTTTGGCAAAGGATAGCATATACATTTTTATTGAAACCACTTTTGACATCGCACCTTCCAATCAGAATGAGTTTCTATATACAAATTCCATACAATTTGGTTCTGGAATTCACCAGCAAGAAGTACAGTTGGTTACTCTTGTAATGGATGCTATATTTCTTTATCCACGCGAATCCCAAGATGGTACCAAGGAAACCATAATTCTGGGATTGGATGAAGACGGGAATGAAATAGAAGTTGAAGGATTTGTCCTTGAGGATACAGAATTGATTTTTACCAATGAAAAACCTTATGTCATCTATGGTTACGCTGAAGTGGCCGAGGGAAAAAACCTAGTCATGAATGAAGGAACTAGAGTTTATTTTCATAAAGATTCTGGAATAATGGTTAGTAATGGAGCTTCATTAACTATTAACGGTGGTGTAAGTCAGGATACCTTGTTAATGGAGAAAGAAGTTTTTTTTGAAGGTGACCGGTTGGAACCCGAATATGAAAACCTGCCTGGACAATGGGGAACGGTATGGTTATCACCAGGTAGTATAAATAACGTAATTGATCATCTCACCATTAAAAATGCCACTGTTGGTTTACTTATAGAGGGTGATGCAAACATAGGCTCCCCTACCCTTACCCTCAAGAATACGCAGATTTATAATAGTAACAATATTAACCTTTGGGGAAAATCAGCAGCCATTACTGCGGAAAATGTTGTTTTGGGCAGTGCCGGAAGTGCTTCCTTATACTGCAACTTGGGAGGATCTTATGCATTTACCCATGCAACCATAGCAAACTATTGGAATAATGGATTAAGACGTGGAACAGCCTTGCAAATTGATAATTTTATCAATATTGGTTCCAATGAAGTAATAGCTAATGATTTAACCCTGGCCAATTTTACCAATTGTATCATAGACGGTAAAAATAACGTGGAATTATTTCTGGG
>CAXMOE010000118.1:0-8325 GCA_964194835.1 uncultured Flavobacteriaceae bacterium
ATACAATGATATTAGTATGACCGGAGAAAAGTACTTATTTGGATTCAACACTGAACCAAAAGATGGTCATCTATTCTGGTACTCAAAACCATGGTTACATTTTAAAGAATAAGACTTAGTTCAAAATAAACAAACGGACATAAAGATTTATTATCTTAGTATTTTAAATGGTATCCAAAAATAATTGCTTTAAATAAAGAATCCCTTATTATGAAATATTTTAAAACCCCTTTTTTGCTATTTACTTTGATGGCGGTAATAGTTTCCTGCTCATCTGATGATAGTGGACCTACAACCACTGAGACTGATGAAATTTCAGGAACTTGGAATCTCATAGAAATAAACGTAAACCCGGCTGTGGACGCTAATAACGATGGGACCTCCAACAGTAATTTGCTTAGTGAATTGGATTGCCTAAACGGCACCCTAACTTTTAATACCGATGGTTCCTGGAGTTCATCTATCACCGATGTTGATGTTACATCCATTACCGGCGGACTTTTTTTTGTTTCTTGTTCAGCAACTGTTACAGATTCGGGCACCTGGCAATTCATGAACAATCAGGTATCCGCATTTAGCAACACCCTGTTTGAAACGGGAATTCTTGTACTGGATGGAAATAGATTAACCGCTACTTTAGGGGAAGACCTTCCAAGTTTTCAAAATATTGTATACGAGAAACAGTGATCCTGCGTTGACCTTTTTATTGGGTAATTTTCAAAAACATCTGGATCAAGACTACAATTATCTAAGTTGTTTGTAAGTAAATCATACGTCCTTTTTCGTAAACATCGTTAGATGACATTGTTACAATTATTACATAATTGGCACATAATTCCATTTATATTTGTAAAAACAATTCACATGGAATTCTTTCTGCAGCCATGGCCATGGTATGTTTCTGGCCCTCTTATCGCCTTGGTGTTATTACTTTTGGTGCTTTTTGGAAAGACATTCGGAATGTCATCCAATCTTAGAACCCTCTGCAGTATGGGAGGCGCAGGAAAATATGCAGATTTTTTTAAATTAGATTGGAGAACACAACGCTGGAACCTAACCGTTGTACTTGGTGCTATCATAGGTGGATTTATTGCTTCCCAATTTTTATCCGACAATTCCACTATTGCATTAAATCCCAAAACTGTTTTGGATTTACAGGAGATGGGGTTCAGCCATGTTGGGGAGTCTTTGTTACCAGGCGAAATATATGCTTGGGAAAATATAGCGACAGTCAAAGGATTGGCCATTATGATCATTGCTGGTTTTTTGGTGGGCTTTGGAACCAGATATGCGGGCGGCTGCACCTCCGGACATGCAATAACAGGGCTTAGTAATCTTCAACGACCCTCTTTAATAGCTGTTATCGGATTTTTTATAGGTGGCCTCATTATGACTCATTTTATTTTACCCCTAATATTTGTTGCATGAAGTATTTGAAATTTTTATTGGTAGGAATCTTTTTTGGGATTGTTCTGGTGAAATCGGAAGCCGTTTCATGGTATCGTATTTATGAGATGTTCAAATTCCAATCTTTCCATATGTATGGTATTATTGGTTCCGCAGTAATTCTTGGAGCATTGTTTGTTTGGGGAATCAAAAAAATAAAAATAAAAAACATAGAAGGGAACCGAATTCACTTGCCCGAAAAGCAAAAAAGTGTAATCCGTTATATTTGGGGCGGATCAATTTTTGGCTTGGGTTGGGCCTTGGCCGGTGCATGTCCTGGTCCCATGTATGTATTGTTGGGTACAGGGGTGTATAGTATGCTTATCGTAATTGGGGCCGCAATACTGGGAACCTTTGTATATGGGGTTTTAAAAGATAAACTTCCTCATTAGTTTTTATACGACAACATCTTTTTCCATTCTTGTGAATAATAAATATTCTTGATATAGATATGTTTGCCATCAAAATCTGTTAGCCCATTAAAATTGAACAATGCGCTAACGTCTGTTAGATTAGCTCCATATGAAAACGCCAAATATTTCGGATTTCCTAAAATATCGGCTGCCGTTACATCTATTCCTATAACTTTTTGAGAACATCCAAGTACAGAAAAAGATATAGCTATTAACCATGCTAATTTTATGATATTTCCCATGGTAATTAAATTAAGAGTATAATAATTACTTGGTATAATAAAGTTCTTTCATCACTTTTTTAGGTGTTCTATCCACATTAAATAATCCCCAATGCTTTTCGGCTCCCATCATATTATCAGGATTCCCTTTCCAGTCTTCATCAAAAGCTTCGAAGAAAAAAGTAGTAATGTTCATATCGGAAGACCAGGACATCAGTTCGGAATAATATTGCTGTTGTTTGGTTTCACTTGCTCTTTCCCCAAACTCTGACCCTACCGATGCCCAACCGGCTTCACTTATAACAATTTTAGTGTCTGGCAGTGCATTGCGCACTTGTTGAACATTTTGGATGGTATATCCCATTGCTTCTTCTATATCCTTTCCTTCCCATACCGGATACACATGAATTGCAATAAAATCTAACTCTTTGGCCAATTTTGACCCTTCTTTAGACCAATATTCATAATTATCAGCCACAGTCACGGGTTGTTTAATGGCCTTTTTAACTTTTCGCACATAAGAGATTATGGTATCAACATCAACCTTATGATCATTCCAGTCTACCAATGCCTCATTCCCTACATTAATTGAACCTACAACTTCAGGATATTTATTAGCCAATGCTATTCCGTTTTCAATTTCATCCCTGTTCCACAAGGTGTTTCTATCGAGGGTTTCTTGAGGAATAGGCTCTGTTAGCCAGGCACAGGTTTCATGATTGCTTAATTCTGCCTTTAACCAGATACCGAGCATCACCTTTATATTTAAATTATTTTCAGAAATTAATCGTAGCACATCTTCCGAGTTTTTTCTGCTATCGTAGAGTCGAAACAATCTAAAGTCAGAATCATTGGCAATAACATTAAGATCCTCCATGGTTTGCTCATCCGAAGGATTTATATCTCCTTCCCCTCTATCGGGGTGTTGCCCAGTTCTAAAACCCGAATAGCAAATAGCTTTGGATACGTCATTCAATAAATCCTCTGTATTCTGCTTAATTGCCATCATTTGTGGTTCTGCTTCTTCCTTGATCATTTGATCTTTATTAGACTTGTCAGCTTTTTTACAACACACTACAGTAAAAGACATTAAGGATAGAAGTATAATACTCCCATTTAGTATTTTTTTTACGTCGGTACTTCATAATGTCTGGAATTGACTATTTATTTATACCTATTAAATATTATCTAAGGTTGCAAGAAGACCTTGCATGACCTTTTTAGGTTGTCGATCTACAGTAAACAATCCCCAGTGTTTTTCAGGTTCAAGGGCTTCCGCCGATCCTTTCCAAAGTTCATCAAAAGCTTCAAAAACAAATGTAAGTATGTCTGCTTCTTCACACCAATTAACCAAATCATTGTAATAGATACTTTGGTGTTCCTCACTTACATTACTTGGGCAAATACCTTTTCCGTTCGAAAAGGTTGTCCAGCCCGCTTCGGTTATGACCACTGGTTTATTTGGATAAGTATCAGCAACGGCGTAATAATTTTGTTTGGTATACTCCAAAGCTTCATGAATGTTCTTATACTCCCACACAGGATAGGTATGAATAGATATAAAATCAACCGCTTCAACCAAATCTTTTAACTTATCGAGCCAGGGTAGATAATTTTCACAAAAAGTAACTGGCTGTTTGGCTTCTTTTTTAATCATTTGCACATAGTTGATAACACTTTCAACAGGCACATAATGATCGGTCCAATCAACACAAGCCTCGTTGCCCGCAGATAGCGAAAATATAATCTCTGGATACCTGTTTGCCAAATGAATCAATTTCATGATTTGGGCCAAATTTGTTACTTTGTTTTCTACCAACTGCTCTTCAGAATATGACCCTCCCCAAGGGCACCCATAATTATTGGCCTCTGCAACAATATAAGCGCCGAGCATTACTTTAAAATTAAGCTTCTCTTTTTCTATAACTTCCAGGACAATATCAGTATGTCTATCGCAGTCGTACAACCGAAGGTATTTCCAATGGTCATGCAGTATTAGAAGATCCTCCTTTATCTCTTCATAACTTGGATAAATTCCTCCAGGGCCTTGTCCTTCTCTAAAACCGGAATAACAAATTGCCTTTCCAGATTCAATATTTAGTGCTTTTGTATAATTCATACAATAACGTTCAATCTTAAATTAATACTGTTTTGGGCTAACTTTTCTTTAAAATTTAAGTTTCTCATCTTTATCCCAAAGGCCCCAATAGGCACCTACATCACCTTCGGCTCCTACTTTCCATGATTCATCAAAAGAAGAAAAATAAAAGATATCTATATCTTCTTCTTCAGACCATTGCTGGGTATTAATAAAATATTTTATAGCGTTTTCATGTGAAGGTTGGGCACCATGGTACACCTCACCTTGACTTGGCCAGCCTGTTTCAGAGATAATTACTTTTTTACCATTCCCTGCACTTACCGCCTGGTTATACATATCTTTCATATACAACAATGAATACTCCAAACTACACCCTTCCCAATATGGATAACAATTTGCCAAAATTACATCGCAAGCTTCGGTAATTTTTGGTCGATGGCTAAACTCATAGTACGCATCCACATATCCCATAGGTATATCCGGAATTGCTTCTTTAACCTCGTACATAAACCCTAAAAGCTCATCTTCAGTTAAATCACCACGGTACATCACTTCGTTACCAACCGCAGCAATGTCTACATAGCCTTCTTTGGCTAGTTCAATAAGGCTTGCTATTTCACGTTTATTAATTTCCGCATCATTTCCCAACCAAGCGCCGACCATTGTTTTAATTCCAAATTCCTTAGCAATCCGAGGAATGGCTTCGTTTCCATCCGTACATGAAAAAGAACGGATCCATTTGGTATAGGGTTTAATAATTTCCATCCTTCTACGGATTTGCTCCTCTGTAATTTGCTCACCAGGTTCTTGCCCTTCTTCATATGGACTAAATCCCAACCCATGCATACCATTATTTAATACTTTACTAAATAAGGTTTGTAATTCTTTATTGCTTTTATTAGCATGATCTACTCCTGCTAATGCCATTATTTTTCCTGCTCTAACTGACATGTTATTATATTTTATATTAATTCATTTTTTAATTAAAGGTTCTAAAACCATTTTTCAAATATACTTTGAGTATCAATACATTATTAGATATAAACCTAGACAAAAACTATACAGTTTCGTATTAATTGAAATTCAATTTACTTATCATAGAAATAAACCATTGGTTTTTATAATAATGTCCGACGCAACATAGTCTTCCTAAAAAAATAGTAAAATGAAAGAAAGTGTAAACTCCCTCTTTACTATAAGGTTTACGTTGAGGCATTGTATTGGTGTTTGGGATTGCCTCAGCAAAAAATTATTTTAAAAAACTAAAATCCAATCTTATAATTCTTACTATAAATTCAACTATAGTTCACCTCTTCGTTCTACTAATAATTCTTTAATTTCATGCGCTCTCTCTTCTGTAAGATCATACTTCCACATCACCCAAATAGCCAATCCTGCAGTGATTGCCGGGATAATAATATCAGCAAGACGCAAGTTGATAATGGTTTCTACAGCTTGAATAGACTCGTTTTGGTTGAAGCCTACCACTTTTAATACTAATCCACCTAAAACTAAAGCCAATGCTTGCCCTAATTTCACCATCCACCAGTAGATAGCTCCAAAAGTTCCTTCTTTACGTGGCATACCATTTTCCAATTCATCCAAATCACATACATCAGCGGTCATACTCATCATTAGCGTAAACAAACCACCTATACCAAATGCTATAAATGGAATGGGCATAAAGATTAACCACGGATTCTCTGGGTCAAAGCCCCACCATTTAAGTCCATAACCTACAATGGAAAGAGCCGTTGAAATAATAAAAGCTTTTCGTTTTCCCAATTTACTTGCCATCGCAGAAATAATGGGAATCACTAAAAATGCTGTTACAAACGCAGATACTGTAGAAAACCACGCCGGCCAGGTTCCGGCCAATCCAAAGTCGCCATTAAACATATAAAAAACGATAATAAAGAAACTAAAGGAGGCCACCATTTGAAACCCATTAAATACCAAAAAAGTGGCGCTACAAAGTTTCATAAAGGGTTTATTTTTAGAAACCTGAACAATTCCTTGAAAAAGATCTTTCACATTAGAGAACATCGTTTTAAATGTAATTTTCTTTCTATTTTCCATATGCGAAGAATCTATCCCTTTACAGAAAAAAGCTGGTAATATTCCTAAAACAATACAAATTACACCAACAATTACAGAAAGTTGCTGAACCCCAATGGCTTGTGTTTCAAATATGTCGGGATTTGCAATAAGTACCCAAAACCAAGGCACGATCATCCATGCAATTTGGGCTATTATTTGCGAAAACGCCATTAAACGTGTACGCTCATTGTAATCTGATGTCATTTCATAACCCAAACCAATTAATGGTGTGGCGAACATGGTATTCCCTAGTAAAAAAACCATTGACAGGATTAAGAAATACCAAAAGTTAAACATCTGTGTATTCTCCGGATCCAATTGCCATAACACGGCAAACAGCACACCACTTAAGATTGCACCGACAAAAATATAAGGTCTTCTACGCCCCCATCTTGACTTTGTATTGTCTGAAATAAAACCCATAATAGGGTCTGTAATAGCATCAAAAATACGTGGAAGTCCACCTAGCAAGCCTGCCAAAAAGGGATCCATTCCAAAGGCTGTTAGTAAAAAAAACATGAATATTGCCAATGATCCCGGCAATAAGTTTAAAACTAAGTGCCCAGCCCCAAAAGCCATTTTCGAACCAAAAGGCACTTTGTCTTTAGCTGCGGTTTCATAATGTTTCATCAAGTTTTAATTTTAAGTTAATATTGGTTATTTAGGTTTTTTAAAATTCTTAGGTGCTAACTTTTTCTTTCACAAAGACTAATTTTACCTGGATAAATCAGTATATTTTTGTTTCACTACATCATACGCTTTTTTCTTGTTCCTTTCAATATCCACTATTCCCCAATACTCCTCATTTGCGGTACCATCGTAAGGAACGGCGCTACTGTTTGGAGCCCAGCCTCCTGGATCCAACGTATTATTGTTGCCTGCTTTCCATAATTCATCTACAAATGCAAATAATGTAACCCCGGAACAGATCTCTTGATTCCCAAAAACATCATCAAGTATATTTGCTGTTGCATTAGCCTGTGCTTTTTCATTTGGTCCTTTTTCATAACCATCTTTTGTAATAGACATATAACTATCGGCACCCGCTTCAGAAAGAAACATTGGTTTGGAACTAACTAAACTCCATTCAGAAAATATCTTCTCCGGATTATCCCAACGATACACGTTCATGCCCCATACATCAATATTCGGGCATGAAGAAAGTGCCATTGAATCTGGCATATCTCCATGTGCAGAAGCAACAGGGTGGGAAAGATCCTTTTCATGAATAAGATCCGCAGCCTTGTTCAATACATCATACCAATTTTGCATATCATCACCGAACCATTCAGGATGATAATTAAATTCATTACCAAGTTCCCATAATAATATGGCTTCATGATTTTTATAGTTATTTACATAATCGATAAAGGTTCCTGAAAGAATATCATAATATCCATCTTGATTGTATCCAAAACTAATTATAACCTTAATTCCCGCAGCATGTATCTCATCGAGAACAGTTGTATTGTCAATTGGTGAATATACCCGAATAGTATTAATTCCAGCTTCCACCATTAAAGCCAAATCTTCGGTTAAATTACCAAAATCCCTAATTTCACTGCCCTTTGGTACTGGATGATAACAGATACCCTTAATTAAATATGGAGCATCGTTTACTAATATCTGACGTCCTGAAATTGTTACAATATCTGCTTTGGAATTACTTCCACACGAAATAAAAACACCAATTATAAGGATTAAAATTCCTGTAAAAAACTTAAATATGAACTTCTCTGTCATTTATATTTTTTTAATTGAATTCTATTTGCAACACGACTCTATCCCCATGAATACAGCTATTCGTGAGCTTCAATTTCACTTGCTAAAGGTGTTGCCAATACATCTTGCATGAGCGCTTCTTTATCTCCATTATACGTTTTTGTAATAGGTTGTCCATCTCTGGTCAACCCATCAAAAGTACCATTGTCTACCAGATCCCATAAGGCGTATTTTGCCTGTCCTTTTAAATTGATCAAGCCAAAATGATTTTCAGATCCTTTATTGTTTCTATGATCTTTCCAATTTTCATTAAAAGCTTCAA
>CAXMOE010000119.1:0-326 GCA_964194835.1 uncultured Flavobacteriaceae bacterium
GGAAGTAGAACTGAATTATATAACCTCAAAGAAAATCCAGGTGAGGTGGATAATCTGGCCAATGAATTTCCGGACATAGTAAAGCAAATGAGTCAGCAACTTATCAACTGGCACACTTCACTTCCCGATGCGGAATCTATGCCATCATCAGCGGGATCAGTTGAATATCCATGGCCTAAAGTCAGTAAATAATATAATAATATCAAAAATTTAGTAGCGTTGTTCTAACTTAAAAATACGCTAAGAAAAGTTATTTTTTTTATGAAAATAAAAATTAGTAACAGATTTATTATAAAGTAATTGTAACACAAATTGAACGGAGATTT
>CAXMOE010000119.1:336-8256 GCA_964194835.1 uncultured Flavobacteriaceae bacterium
AAAACTTTAACATAATAATTAAATCCCTGATCCTTTCAGGAATGTTGAGCCTACTGGCTTCCTGCCAAAAACCTCAATCCTCATCATCGCTCGATTCGATTCCCATGAAAGCATATGATAATCAACAAGATTATTCATTTATGTGGTGGAAAAAAACTATTAAAACTGGTAACCAAATTTTCGCAATTAAAACCAATAATTATACTATGGCATTTGATTACCCGAATCTTTCTATTAATGATTTGAGTATTCATAATAGTAATAAGCCTGAGGACCTTGTTCTTAGGGAAACAAATGACCAAAGTTTTCCCGAGGAAAACCTTGTAGAATTGAATTTTGGATTTTCGGTTAATGGCGACATGTCCTGGTGCAAAACCACTAGCGGTAGAGATGACGATTGCCAGTTAATAGCCACTGGAAAATATTTTCAACGTCGGTTTATAACCAACCTGCCCGATTTAAAAGATTGCAATGCTTTTGATAGTGGCCTTGAAATATCCTCTTGGCCCGACCGACTTTCATTTATTATGAAAGTTACACCTGATAAAGATTTGGAAAAGTTGGAAGTGGTAACAAAATTAAAATTCCCAGAAAAATTTAGTGAACTTCTGGAAAAAGGGGATGTTAAAGCCTTAAAAAATCCATTAGATGGTAGTGGGTTTATTATTCTTAAATCTACTGATGCTACTAGTATTTCGATAACGGGCACATCTTTTAAAGTAAGTTTGAAAAAGGAGGATTTAAGTCGGGCTGGAAAAGAAATAAACTCAGGAATAATTGTCTATCCAGTAGCAACCAATATCGATGCTAAATTAATTGAAATTGCTGAGTTGGAAGAGCAGCCATTATTAGTAAGTGCAGAACAAATTGCGCCAATAATCTCCCCTTTAAAAGTTGTGTATAACAAAGACCTGGGCTGGCATGAAGTTATATTAAGAACGGATAATATTGAAAATGATAAGCCTGCGGTAGATCCAAATGAAAGTAATCCAGGGCCACAAGATGATTTAAATAACCGGATGGAACGGGTAAAATTCTCGGTAACAAATCCGTCAGGAAGCGATAAAGTGCTCCGCCTTAATTTTGCCAAAGGAAGATTAACGCAAGGTGGGAGCAGTGTTTTTGGAATGCCCGGCATTTCAGCGGTACTTCGCGATATGAAGGGGAATCCGGTTGGAATACCCATTCAATTGTCAAAAAACTGGCATACAGGCGGATTTTCGGGTACTGAAAAATACTATTTCGAGGGAGCCTGGTACCATGGATTGAGTATGTTAACCATCCCAGAAAACACTACTCTTTCGCTTGAATATACGAGTGTGAATTCTTTGTGGGGAGGTATTCCAGCGGCATCGCATGCACAGCTTTGTTTGGTTGGCTGGGGGCACAATCAGCAGTGGGATGAATCTGCCATTGGAGCATGGGGTGAAACTATTACCTACGAACCTGATTTAGACCAAACAGGGGCTCCGGTGTTGGATTTTAGACCTCTTTTGGTAAAATCGCCAAAAGGAAAAAAATGGGGTTGGACAGGCAATTTGGGAGGAGCAGATTTTTTCGATTATACAAAATTGGATGGAAACCGTGGTTGGCATAGCAGAATAAGAACCGATTACAAAAGGTACAGCCCAAATTTTACGGAGGTAACTTATGCGGGTACAATGGATGATAACTCAATGGACTTTGAGTACACGGCATCCATTGGACGTTCCGATGATATAACACGTGGTATTTACAGAATTAAACTAAAGGTGTTGGAAGATACTGAATTCAAAGACTTTTCAATTATTGAGTTTGCCTCATCCAGGTATCATCATGTTAAATCGAAAAATATAGCATGGGGAAATGAAACTGGGGTAAAAAAACAATGGGAATCAACCGTTGGAGGAATGCCCCGATATATTACGGAAAAATCCCCTGCCATGGGTAAATTCGTTTGGTTCTCTTTTAACGATTCGAAATATACAAGTAAACAGTTAGAAAAATTTAAATTGGCCGAAAGAGGATTTATTGTGCGCGATTGGAAAGCAAAAATAAATGGAGTTGATAATGTTTCACCTTGGTTTGCAGATTACAATACTGCAGGTGGAAATTATGGCGATCAGAGTAGTATCATAAAAATCACACCTCCCAAAGGATGTACTTCTTTTAAAGCAGGCGATTATATTGAGGCTACGGTAGAACTTATTATTATCCCATCGCACATAGATGATTATTATGGACCAAATAAAAATTTTGCGACTGCTCTGAAAAATTATCCGCTTTCATGGGAGTTAGTTTACCGCGAAGCTATTGGCAATGACATTGATGTGAAAGTCTTAAAAGGAGCTTTGTTAAATAACTATCCAATAACAATTAAAGCAGTAGATAGCGAAGCTCTATTTTCCGTATATGGTGGTTTGGGCTATGTTCCATTAACCATTACAAATGTTGTTGATTACAAAAACCCGAAGCTATTCCGAAAAGTAAATGGAGAGTGGCGAAAAGTAAATCAAGGGGTTTATGGAAACGATTTCTGGCAAACAGAATACAATGTATCAAATGGCACATGGGATATTACTTACAATGTGGATCTTGATTCCCCTAGCGATGAAAGAAGGACAGTTGAGTTTAGGTTTACAAAATAATATAGTAGACCAAACTTCCAAAGGATTAACCTATTTTCCCCCCTACGCTTGAAATCAGCAATTGAATGGTTGATTAAAGCAAGCCTCTCAAATTATAAATTGAGAAGTTTGTGTGTGATTAAAATCACTAATTTAAAATCAATACTCCGGGAGTGAATTTAAAGTTAAGAGGCTTCAACTTTCGTTGTTATTACTAAAATAAAAAAACCAATGAATCTGGGGATAAACTTAATTTATATTCTATTTATACTTGTATTTTTTTCCTGTACACAACATGAACAGCCAGTAGATTATATAAATCCATTTATCGGCGTAAGCACCAATAAAGGTGATGCAGGGGCTGCCCACGGATTAGGGAAAACATTCCCTGGTGCGGCTACACCATTTGGTCTTGTTCAGTTAAGCCCAAATACAATAACCGGTGGTGACAATGGTCCGGGGTATAGTTTCGAACATACTACCATCGAGGGTTTTGCCTTTACACAAATGAGTGGTATAGGCTGGTATGGCGATCTAGGTAATTTTTTAGTAATGCCGACAACAGGAGAATTAAAAACATCTTCTGGACGGATAAGTCATCCTGAAGAAGGTTACCGTTCTAGATATTCAAAAGAAGATGAAGTTGCCGAAGCCGGCTATTACGCGGCTACATTAACCGATTATAACATCAGGGCAGAAGCTACGGCTGCACCTCACAGTGGAATGCTCCGGTTTACTTTTCCGAAAAACAAACAGTCACGTATTCAAATAGATCTTGCTCGTAGGGTAGGGGGAACCTCAACCGAACAGTATATAAAAGTTGTTAATGAAAATACCATTCAGGGTTGGATGAAATGCACTCCCGATGGTGGTGGTTGGGGTAATGGAGATGGCAACCCCAATTATACAGTATTTTTTTATGCGCAATTCAGCAAACCATTAAAAAATTATGGGATTTGGAGCGCCGATATTCCTGATGACTGGACTCGGAAACGTCAGGACATAGAAAGCGATCGTTACCGCGAATTCGTATCAAAGGCCCCCATCGAATTAAACGGCAAAGAGAAACAAGGCGAACACCTTGGCTTTTACAGCGAGTTTGAGACGCATGAAAAGGAAGAAGTAATTCTAAAATCCGGAATTTCATTTGTGAGCATGGATGGGGCAAAGAACAATCTTTTGGCGGAAATAAAAGATTTTGATTTTGACAAGGTAAAAAATAGTACAGCCCAATTGTGGAATAATACCATTAGTAAAATCAGTGTTGAAGGAGGCAGTGAAGAAGACAAATATAATTTTTACACGGCACTTTATCATACCATGATCGACCCACGAAGTTTTGCCGATGTTGATGGGAGTTATCCTGGTGGTAACAGGCAAATTTATAAAACAGATAAATTCATAAAACGTACTATTTTTAGTGGATGGGATGTTTTTAGAAGCCAATTTCCTTTACAAACTATTATTAATCCCACAGTGGTGAACGATATGATTAACTCTTTGGTTGAATTGTCAGAAGAAAGTGGAAAAGGTTACTTGGAACGATGGGAGTTTCTGAATGCTTATAGTGGTTGTATGTTAGGGAATCCTGCTATTTCTGTTATAGTAGATGCTTATAATAAGGGGATTCAAGATTTTGATATCGAAAAAGCTTACAACTCCGCTAAAACAACCAGCGAACTATTCGGGAATGAGAAACTTGGATTTAATACAATCAAAAACAGTCCAATTTCATCTACGTTGGAATACGCCTATACCGAATGGTGTATGTCTGTTTTTGCCGACAGTCTTGGTAAAACAGAAGATGCTGAAAAATACAGAAAACTCTCAAAAAGCTACCGTAATGTTTTCGACCATGATAAAGGTTGGTTTCGTCCGAAAAATGAAGATGGAACTTGGAGACCCTGGCCTGTAAATGGACGCCTGACACAGAATTATGGATCACGTGAAAGTAATCCTTACCAGCAAGGTTGGTTTGTGCCTCATGATATTGATGGGCTGGTTGAGCTTTTAGGTGGACGAGAGGCTGCACTTACTGACCTGACAGAATTTTTCAAAAATGTGCCCGAAGACATGATGTGGAACAATTATTACAATCATGCGAACGAGCCGGTTCATAATGTACCGTTTCTATTCAACCGTTTGGGTGCTCCTTGGCAAACACAGTATTGGACGCGCCAGATCTGTAAAAGAGCATATCATAATACGGTAAACGGTCTTGTTGGAAATGATGATGTCGGGCAAATGTCGGCATGGTACGTATTGGCAGCAATTGGTTTGCACCCTGTTTGTCCCGGTGACAATCGTTATGAAATAACCAGTCCTGTTTTTAACCGGGTGGAAATAAAACTCGATCCAAAATATGCTAAAGGGGAAACCTTTACAATAGTGGCCTATAATAATTCAGAAGAAAATATTTATATACAATCTGCCAGACTTAACGGGGAAGTCTGGAACAAATGTTGGATTAAACATGAGCAGGTTGTTGAAGGAGGGATTCTTGAACTGGAAATGGGGAAACAACCCAATAAAGTTTGGGGAATGTCAAATTAGAAACGAAGATGAACCTTTTATTCAAATGATTTAAAACGTCGGGCGAATCAAGTGGCACATGGCATTAATGCATAGGGCAGATTCTTATTACAACGATAGAATTTGAGACCTAAATAAATTTAAAATATTAAAAATAACATGGTGCATAAATCCGAAAATAAGATGAATAAAAGTATATGATGAAAGCATTTATCACCCTTCCAATAATATTTATATGTCTGCTGGTGAATTCCCAAACTCGCTCAAAAGAAACTTTCCCTCCGTTAAACGGGAATATTCCGCCTCAAAATTTACAGGAACTATGGGAAAACTTTGACCCTCGAAAGGAGCCACTCGATGTTGAAATATTAAAGGAGTGGGAAGAAGAGGATGTTATAATGCAAGTTCTTCGTTACCGTATCGGAATTTTCAAAGGGCAAAAAGCCATGATGGCTGCCGTTTACGGTTCTCCCAAAGGAGCAAAAAATCTGCCAGGCCTGGTTCAGATTCATGGAGGTGGACAGTATGCTGACTATCGTGCTGTGCTTACCAATGCCAAACGGGGCTATGCCACCATTTCCATTTCGTGGGCCGGTCGCATAAATGCGCCGGATTATAAAGTGACTCCAGATGAAGTGAAACTTTTTTGGGCTAAGGATACTATTAATCGAGATTATAAATTAACTACTGATTGGGGTGCCTTGGATGGCTATCATGCTCCTTGCCGAAATCCTGAGAATAACTTTAATGGAGTTTCTGCAGCACCCTGGACACTGGATTCCATAGAATCACCGCGTAATAACAGTTGGTTTTTAGCCACTGTTGGGGCAAGGAGGGCTATTACCTTTTTAGAGCAACAACCGGAGGTCAATCCTGATAAACTCGGAGTTTACGGGCATTCTATGGGAGGGAAACTAACCGTATTAACAGCCTCTGATCCCCGTGTAAAAGCGGCTGCGCCTTCATGTGGTGGTATTAGCGACCTTGAAAATGAAAACGTACTATATCAAAAAACAATAGGGGACAATGTGTATTTAAAAGAGATTACTTGTCCAATTATTTTTCTAAGTCCGTCGAATGACTTTCATGGACATTTACAAGATGTTCCAAAAGCAGTGAGCCTGATTAATACGAATGATTGGCGGGTTGTTAGTGCGCCACATCATAGTCATCAGGATAATGGTGAATCTGAGGTTACGGGATTACTCTGGTTTGACCAATACTTGAAGGGAATATTTAGGTATCCTGAAACTCCGAATACTAAATTGGAGTTGAAAACTGAAAGTGGAATACCCTCTTTTACAGTGAAACCAGATCCATCAAAACCAATACTTTCGGTTGACATTTATTATACACAGCAAGGAGAAAATGTTGGAGATATTTCGGATAGGGATAATAGAATAAATCGTTTTTGGCATCATGCAAAAGCAATAAAAAAAGGCAACACATGGACAGCAGACTTGCCTTTACTTGCCACAGACAAGCCACTTTGGGCTTATGCAAATGTGCTTTACTCATTGGACGAACCCATAACGGGCGCAGGGTACTATTATCGAATATATTCAACAGAAACATTCAATATGTCCTCTCTTGTCCAAGTGGCTACACCCGAACATCTCAAAACTACTGAAGTAAAAGCAACAATGAAACCTTCTAGGATTATTGAATCTTTTGAAGGCGATTGGGAAAATGAATGGTTTGTTTACAAGCCCAATAAATGGGAACTTATAACCCACAAATTGTACAACGAGAAATGGAAGGCTCCAGTGAATGCAACATTATCTTTTGAAGTCCGTTCAGCAGAACCAAATAAATTGGTGGTTGGAATAGATGGTTTTGCGAAAGAAATTCAGCTTAAAGGAGGATCCGATTGGCAAAGTATTGTTTTATCGTCGAAAGATTTTCAAAATGCCCTTGGAGAAAAATCACCCAATTGGGCCGATATTAGAGAGTTCAAACTAAGTGCGAATGAAAGCTTAAAACAACGTGCTGAAGGAGAAAAAGAAAAAACATATTTAGGGGCTGAATGGAAAGGTGAAAAACCGAATTTCAAGAATATGAAATGGGTGAAAAATTAATAAAGAATTAATACAACAACAATGAGAATCTACAATTTAGTATCAATAATTAGCCTGTGCATGTTACAATCATGCTTTAATGGACCAGACCAACAAGAAAAATCAGCAACTAAACCTAATGTAATTATCGTCATTACCGATGATCAAGGCTACGGTGATTTGGGGCATACCGGAAATCCTATTATCAAAACTCCAGCAATAGATAAATTTGCAACACAAGCGGTAAGTTTGAATAATTACCATGTGGGTACTACTTGCGCTCCTACTAGAGCTGGTTTGTTAACTGGTAGAAACTGTAATCGCAACGGTGTTTGGCATACCATTATGGGGGCTTCTATTCTGAATAGAGAAGAAGTTACCTTGGCAGATGTGTTTCAAGAAAATGGTTATTCAACTGGAATGTTCGGGAAATGGCATTTGGGAGACAACCATCCTTTTGCACCGCATGATCGCGGATTTCAAGAAGCATTTTATCATGGAGGTGGTGGTGTTGGGCAAACCCCTGATTACTGGAATAACGACTATTTTGATGACACCTATTTTAGAAATGGTGTTCCAGAAAAAGTAGAAGGGTATTGCACAGATGTATGGTTTGATGAGGCTATGAAATTTATCGAAAATAAAAAAGACAATCCATTTTTATGTTACCTTAGTTTAAACGCGCCACATTCGCCGTTTAACCTACCCGAAGAATATTACTATCC